>NZ_LXEN01000137.1 GCF_001654855.1 Proteus myxofaciens ATCC 19692 | reverse complement strand
GGCTATGAAAGTATGCCGGTGCGTTTAGCACAACCTTATGCAGGGGATACCTATGGCATGCATTTTCCCTTAATTCAAGGCACAGAAGTGGCGATTGCCTTTCATGAAGGTGACCCTGACCGCCCTTATATCGCCCATGCCTTGCATGATTCCCGTCACCCTGACCATGTGACCGATAAAAACAACACCCGTAATGTAATTCGTACACCGGCAAATAATAAGCTGCGTATGGAAGATAAACGCGGTGAAGAGCACATTAAACTTAGCACTGAATACGGCGGTAAAAGCCAACTTAATTTAGGGCATATTGTGGATGCAAACCGCGAGCCACGCGGTGAAGGCTTTGAATTACGCACTGATAGCTGGGGTGCGATAAGAGCGGGTAAAGGACTGTTTATTAGTGCTGATAGCCAAGAAAAAGCCGGCGGTGATGTGCTTGAGATGAAGCCTGCGATATCATTAGTTGAAGGTGCCAAAGATCAACTCGAAAATTGTAGAGAGATAACAGAAGCACATAAGAATATTCAACCCCAAAAAACAGGGTTAGATAATCTTTTAAAAAATACCAAAGAACTTACTTCTCCTTCTATTTTAATGCATGCACCTGAAGGAGTAGGAATTGTTACTAATGAAAGCCTTCTTCTTCAAAGTATTGAATCACTTTATGCTCAAACAAAAAAAGAAATGCATTTATCAAGTGCAGAAAACTTCTCTATTAATTCTTATAGACAGATATCAATGCTGTCTCAAAAAGAAGGTATTCGTATTGTTTCAGGTAAAGGTCCTTTTGAATTAGAATCTCATGCAGATACATTTGAAGCAACAGCATTAAAAGATATGACAGTACAATCCACTCAAGGACATATTCAAATTACTGCAAAAAATGGAATTACCTTAGGTTGTGGTGGTGGTTATATAAAAATAACACCAGATGGACAAATTGAAATTCATACCCCAAGTCGTTTAAGTCTTAAAGGTCAACACACATGGACAGAACCCGCAAGTGAAGATTTCCCATTACCTGAACTTCCTCAATCTGTCTGTAAAGAATGTTTGAAAAAAGCTCAAGAAAATGCAATGGGAGTTGCTATCCGTGAATAATATATCTCAAATACCATCAAAAGAAATAACAGAACAATGGATAAATCAACTAAAGTTAATTACAGAAAAAACTCATTTAGATTATATTGATATTATTATTGATCAAGCTGGTCTCAATGAATCAATAGTACCTGCATTATCTAAAATGGAAAATGAAATACGTTGGTTTTCCCTTTTTACTAACATGCCTGAAGAAGGTTTTTTAGATCAAGCGCCTTTACTTATCCGTATTGAGTGGGATAAAAAGACGCATTTAATTTTATTAGAAGAATTATTTGAATTACTTTATTCACAACCAAGGCTATTGATAACTTCATCGCCACTTCCCTTTAATATGTTATCTACCTTTCTACTCTCTATGTCTGAAATAGAATGGGGATTTAAATCTGGATTATTACGTTTTTATGATACACGAGTATTTCCTATATTATTAAAAGATATTCTTACATCTGAACAACAAAAACACTTTACTGACATTACGTTTATTTGGGGATGGTTAGATCAAGATAAAGAAATGAGTTGGCTATTAGGTAACTATAATCCTGCTATAGAAGATAATTCTTTACCAATAATGAAATTTAATGATGAACAAATTAGTAAAATAGGGTGTATTAGCGATTCTATTGAGCTATTAAGTTATTCAGAATTTTTCAATCCAAAATTAAATAAAGAGCAGAATTTAGCTCGTATATATAATTTAGCACTTAAATCAATGGGTAGTGAATTTGTGGGTCCTTTAGAAAAATATATTCGAAAATATCATCCAAATGTTAGTCAAGAAATTAATTCTTAACATATCATTGCTTTTTTGAAAGGTAATTATGATGAAAAATATTATTAGAGTTGGAGATATATTAAAACCGTATGGCGGAAAAGTAATAACAGGAAAATATTCAGCTTATGGGAAGCCTGTAGCCTGTGTTGGTGACCGAGCAATATGCAATAAACATGGTGAGACATATATTATTGAAGGCGCTTCAAATTCAACAATTAATGGTAAGCCTATAGCATTAGATGGGCATCATTGTGCTTGTAATTGCATATTAGTAAGTTCTCTTTCACATATGAAAATTAAGTCTTAGCAACGAATTGTACTAAAGGAGCCTAAAGTATGTCCGAAAAAATAATTCCCTCCTACTCACCACGCACTGCCTTTATTCTTTTAACTTTGACCCTTTTTCTGTCTGGGTGTGTTAATGCCACTTCTTGGGGAGCTAAACCGAAAAATCCAATGCTAGGTGCTGGCCTGCAAGGCTACAATCACACTCAATTCGAAATTTCAAATTTCTCTATTAATGAAGGTTATGGCAGTATCGGCGGAACCGTCTGCTGTGTGATGATACCCGAAAAATGGCGCCCCAATTTAATCGCACATGTAGAGTGGAAAAAAGTCGATATAACTAAATTTCCACCAGCCCCCGATTTTGATCAAGTCGAAGCCTATCAACGTTGGAAACAACAATTAGTTGATAATACCTCAACCCACGAAGCTTGGGTACCTATCCCTCAATACGATGAACCTTGTAGCGTTAAAGTGCATTTTCTACCTTGCGATGAAGTTAAAATTACCACGTCCTGTAAAGGATATGGTCATCCTGAATATCCAATTAATGCCCCCCATCATCTGACGGAGCCTAAAGTATGTCCGAAAAAATAAAATATCAATCAGTTTGGGTACCGAATCATTTCCCAAATAAAGGTAGATTAAAATTAACCCAACAACAAATTGAAATAAACTATAAAAAACGACAAAAAGAAAAAAGAATACATGACTCAAGCATTGCGTCCGTGACAGAAAATTGTTGTCGTAATCTTCATATTAGCTTTTTTTTCGACGGAACTAATAATAACCGTAAAGAAGATATGATAGCAGACCCTAAAACAGCAACTAATATTACCCGTTTATTTGAAGCAACTTATGAGGATGAAAATAATCCTGAGAAAAAACAAAGAGAATACTTTAAATATTATATGCCAGGAGTGGGAACTGCCTTTCCTGAAATAGGAGAATATAATTTTACCGATGAAGGTTTAATGTTTGCTACTGGAGGAGAGAACCGACTTAATTGGGCCTTATTAATGCTTGCTAATACTTTAATTATTGCCAGCGATAAAGATGAGTTAGCAATACCTCAACTTCGCATTTACTTAAAAGACATGGCTACTCCTAAATATCTTCCTATTGATGGCAAAGGTCGTCGTCGTGCAATAATTAATTCATTAATTAATAAAAAAGAAATTATTGAAGGTTTACAATCAAAACCAAAGACACTAGCCATTAAACTTTATATATATGGTTTTTCTCGTGGTGCAGCAGAAGCAAGAACCTTTGTTAATTGGCTCTCACAATTATTTGATACGCCTAAAGGTGCAGATAAGTCCGTTCAACAATTATGTGGTATTGATATTAACGTCGAGTTTATTGGTATTTTAGATACTGTACCTTCAGTAGGTATAGTACATTTGCTACCTTTTTTTACAGGCCATATGGATTGGGCAAATGGTACGCAGCAATTACCCGATGAAACAGTATTTCCTCAATTTATAAAATGTTGCCGACATTTTGTCTCTGCACATGAACAACGCCTTTGTTTTCCATTAGATACAATCAGACGCCCCATAAATTTTGATAAAAATAATGGTGGCCATTATCCTAAAATACAGGATATTGAAGAAGTAGTTTACCCTGGTGTGCATTCCGATATTGGTGGTGGTTATTCAATAGGCGATCAGGGTAAAGCGTTTAATGATCCTTCTATGCTGTCATCTCAGATAATATTACACGACCTTTACCTTGCAGCCTTTCAAGCTGGTTCACCTTTAAATATCGCTGTTGAATCCCCAAAAGATAAAAATGGCCGTGATATGAGTATTGCTATCAATAGAGAGCTTATTAATTTATTTGAAATAAACCCAATCTTAATTCAACGCTTTAATGCTTGGCGAAAAATCACGCTAGGCTTAGACGATACTAATAACACTCATTTTTTAGATACTTTCCATGCTTGTCCTTCAAATATCTCATTAGAAGATATGATTGAAAAACAGATGGCATGGATGACTGCATGGCGTATTGATAGGTATGCTAAAATGAATTATTCAAATCAATCATTTTATCAAAATGCTTTAGAAGATAATGCTGAAAAAATAGATAAGGCTAAAGGCGAATGGAATAAACTTAAACAAGAAAAAGAAGACGAGCAAAAAAATGCAATAAAACAAGGAAATGATACTAATTTAGCAGATACACTTACAGGCCCTCGTATTTATGAGCCAATGTTAGGTCAAACACAATTAAGAGAAGCAGCTGAAGAATTTAGAGCAGATTATTATAATAACCGAAGAGATGTAAAAAATTGGAAACAATTTGCAGCCGATGTATTATTTGCCAATATTATGTTTTTATTAAATACTGATGATGAAAAAATAGAATACCATCAGATGAAAAAAAGTGGTGATGATATTTATCAAAATGGAAAAGGATTCCCCCTCTTTCTAGAAAATAATAATCCTGATCCTGATGGTAAATTAGTCGCTGACCTCTTTGATGAGCAATTACATGATTCACGCGCCTGGTTTATGCATTATGATTTAAAAGCTAGAGAACCTTGGACAAGTTATTTTAACTATCGAATGATATATGCAGGTAGCGAAACTAATAAATTTTTATCACCAGTAGCAATTGCGGGACAACTCATCGGCCTTGCAACATTTATTGGTGGAATGGCTTATGTTGTAAAACAAAAAAGTATTAAAAATGCATTAGGGGCGCTAGCGGGAACAATAGGAATAATGTCGATGGAATATGAAGTGGTGAATGCAATAACGGGTTTAGCGTTACCAATTAACCCAAACGATGTTCAACCGACTAAAGATGCGGGCCCTGTTCAAGCAATTGCTAAAACACAATCTATTATTAATCAAACTCAAGGTGTTATCAGTGAGTTATCTCAAATCATTGAACCTCAAAAAACACTACAACTTTCTTAAAAGTTATTATATATAAATCACCTTTACTATTTTAATTTAATGATATTAAAAATATCAGGAAATAAATCGTGAGATATCCACCTCGTTACCCAGAATTTCCAGAAGATAAACCAATAAATTGGAAGAAGTTATTAAAGTGGTTATTTATATTTATTGGCATTTCTTTATTTATATTTAATATAATATCAGTGAATGTAAATATAAAAAACAAACATCATTTATTAATTTTTAGCTTCTTATTCCCTATAGTTATTTTTTCTTTTTTTATTTTAAGTTATTTATTTTTAAAGGCTTTAGATAATTACAATAATAATTTATTTAAGGAAGCTTTTCATGAAGATAATAAAAAATGGTGGAAATATTATAGTTCTTCTATACCAATTAAATCATCAATTATTATTGGTGCATTAGGTGACAATCAATATCAATGGGCTGGAATATTAAAAAACAGACCGATTGCACCTTTGCCAGTAACTTTCAATAATGAACAACGTATTCCTTGTTCATTACTTATTGGTGATAAAAAAAATAGAGAAGAAATGCTAGCGAAATTATTAGTTAATAAATTCATAGAATCAGAAGAAGATAATATAATAAAAATAGACAATATATACTGGCTAGGAAGTCATAATGGTCTAAATACTTTTATTGATCACTTAAAAAAATACAATATCTCATCA
>NZ_LXEN01000136.1 GCF_001654855.1 Proteus myxofaciens ATCC 19692 | reverse complement strand
TGATGATGCTAATACATTAACAGAACAAATAATACATTATGCCGATATAAAAGAATCTCCAATAAATAGTCTATCTATCAATCATGAAGCTTCTAGAGAATTTCTTACTACCCCTCTATATTCAGCCGAAAATATACTGCAAGAATATTTTGGTGATAGTAGCAAGTCATCGCCATTCATTGCTATTTCATTTACTGCACTTTATTGTATAACAAATAAAGTTAATAGTTGTGGCTGGATTTCTGGGTATGATAATAATCAATATATAGCAGGAGTTATGTGTAAAAATGAAAACAAGTAATAAACTTTCTTCAACTAAAGATTTATTTATATTTTATACGCTTGCTATTACCTTTTTTATTATATTAATCAGTGTGGCTTACTATTTTACTGGTAATGATTTATTAGGAACTAGCTATTCACTAAAAGAAATTATTTTTTTTAGTTTTTCTTTCTGGGTTGCTTTATTATTAATATTTCCATTTTTTATTTATGGATGGAAGAAAGCAACGCCATTATTAAGTAAACCATTTTTGCATAATAAAGAATCTTTGCCTGATATAAATACTCAAAATAATTCTTTCATAGACACTATTTTTAAACAATACGGTCGACGTAATTCTAAAAAATTTGCACGAATACTTCTTGTAGGCCCTCAATCCTCCATAGAAAAACTAGCCCCTCATTTAACCTCGGATATTTGGCAAGAAAATAATGGCACTTTATTGATTTACGGGGGGGATATTACACCCAGTAATGATGAAACTATTAGCCAAGAACTCAAACAACTCCGTCGTCGTCGCCCATTAGATGGCGTTATTTGGGTAACAGAGCATACGTTAACAGAGCAACCTCTTGATACGCCTGCTTATATTCCACTTAACAGTGCAAATGCTGACATCGCCAATCGCTATTTCCATCACCTCTTTCAACAATTACACTATCAAGCCCCAATCTGGGTATGGAATATGGGTAATCACGGTGAAATGACGGCTGACCAAACGCCGCCCATATTGTATGCAACACCACCTCAGTTCACTCCTGATGAAGTCACTCAAGCGCTAAAAAGCGTATTGCCAGCATTAAGTACACAAGGGACTCAAGCTGTATTACAGAATAAATCTCACACTTATTTACTGGCGTTAGCTCGTTTATTGCAATACGGCGGTAGCCAAAAAATAGCAGAGCGATTAGCACCATTGTTGACAGGGTATCGTACTTTGCCTTTTGCAGGCATGCTATTTAGCCCACCTACACTATCATCAGCAACATCTTCATCATCACATCATTGGGTTACCAGCACGCACTGGAATACCTTCCTCAACGCCAATGCACAATTACCTTCGCCGTTAAAACCGGCACCTTTAGGGTTGCATGTTAAACAAGTGGTGCAATATACCGCGGCAACTGCGATGATTGTTTGGGGAGTCGGTATGGCGCTCTCTTATTGGGGGAATCGCCAATTAATTGAAAATAGCCGTGAACAAGTGCGTATTGCCAATAATCCTCAACTGTCAGGAATGGAGCGTCTTAATGCTCAATACCAATTTCAGCAACGCCTTGGTGTACTTGACCATCGCGAACAAACTCATGTTCCCCTTTGGTTACGCTTTGGATTATCGCAAAATCAACCCTTATTAACCCAACTTTGGCCGGTGTATCAATCCGCCTTACTTCCGTTATTACAAACGCCAATACGCCAACAATTAACGCAAACACTCACACAATTTGCACAATTACCACCAGACAGCGAACAACGTGCTAATGCCACTCAACCGACTTATCAAGCGCTTAAAGCCTATTTGATGATGAGTCAGCCTGAACATATGGACGCGGACTTTTTCACACAAACCCTGCTGGCCACATTCACCCCTGCCACAGATGCCAGTGCTGGGGAATGGCAAACGTTAGGCAAAGAATTACTGCATTTTTATGCCGACCAATTACCTCATCACCCAGAGTGGACTCCCCCTATTGACCGTGCCTTAGTCAGTGATACTCGCACATTATTAATCCGTCAGATGGGGCAACGCAATGAAGAGACCGCGCTCTATCAACACATCTTGCAACAAGCCCACTATAACTATGCTGACATGACCTTAAATGACATGGTTGCCGATACCGATGTCACTGCCCTTTTCACCACAGAACAGACTGTACCGGGTATTTTTACCCGCAAAGCGTGGGAAGGATCCATTGAACCCGCCATTAAAAAAGCCGTAAATACACGACGCAATGAGATTGACTGGGTATTAAGCGATAGTCAGCAAACGTTAGATAGCGATATTGACCCTGAAAAATTAAAAGAACGCCTCACTGCCCGTTATTTTGCTGATTTCTCAGGCAGTTGGTTAGCATTTCTTAATAGCTTAAAGTGGCGCAACACCGATACACTCGCCGATACCATTGACCAACTCACCTTAATGAGTGATGTCCGTCAATCGCCCGTCATTGCCTTAATGAATACACTCGCTTATCAAGGTAAAACAGGGCGTCAGCAAGAAAAACTCACCGATTCTTTTGTTAACTCCGCATCTGAACTGCTTAACCAAAAACAACAACCGGTAATTAGCCAAAAGCCAACCTTTACAGGGCCTTTAGAGCCTGTCTTTGAGCCTGTATTGAATTTTATTGACCCTCAAAATAGCGCGACAGGTGATACCGTTAGCTTACAAGCCTATTTAACGCGGGTAACTCGAGTGCGCTTAAAACTGCAACAAGTGGCTAATGCACCTGACCCTCAAGCCATGTCACAAGCCTTAGCAGAAAGTATTTTTCAAGGCAAAAGCAGTGATTTAACGCAAACGTGGGATTATGGACAATTAATTGCCGCAAGTTTAGGTCAAGAATGGCATCGTTTTGGTGAGACCTTGTTAGTTGAGCCCATGACTCACGCATGGCAACAGTTACTCACACCAACCGCACAAGGCATTAATAGTGAATGGCAAAATGCGATTGTCACGGATTGGAATAGCGCTTTTAGTGGACGTTACCCTTTCAGCGATACACAAAGCGATAGTTCACTGCCATTGATGGCACAATATCTAAAACCCGACACTGGGCGCATTCAACGCTTTTTAGAGACTCGATTACAAGGTGTATTACGTAAAGAAGGTCAGCGGTGGGTACCTAATACGGCGAACACACAAGGTCTACGGTTTAACCCTGAGTTTTTAACTGCGCTTAATACGCTGAGTGAATTAGGGGATGTCGCTTTTGCCAATGGTGAAGCTCGCCTTTATTTTGAATTGCGACCGAATACGCATAAAAATGTCATGGAAACGATTTTAGTTATCGATAAGCAGACACTGACCTACCAAAATCAACGGGCAGAATGGCAACGCTTTGTCTGGCCTGCTGACACTGTCGCAGCAGGCGCATCACTCAGTTGGATGAGCACCACATCAGGAACACGGTTATATGCCGATCATCCTGGTGTATGGGGGTTTATTCGCTTATTAGACAATGCCACCGTTACGCCATATGCCGGTAATACCAGTAGCTACACCCTATCATGGCCGACATTAGGTGGCACACCGTTGCAATATACCTTGCGCACTGAAATGGGTGAAGGTCCGCTTGCGTTATTAAAACTCCGTAATTTTACCTTACCGACTACGGTTTTTTTAGATAATTAGAAATAGGGATATCACAAGGAACGTGATATTAACGTTATCGCACTTATTTTATTTAGAGATAGATAAATTGCAAAAAGGATAAAATTAATATGGACTATTATGGATTACATCCAAAGTTTAAACTTAATCGCCCTTTAAATAAGAATGAAATCGCAGGTAAACTTGAACAAAATAACCGAATTGAGATAACGAATGAAGAATTAATCCCAGATATTAAAGTGATTGCGATTAATTCATATTATCTTGAAATGGTCGATAAATATTATTCTTCGAAAGGTATTTTTAGTTTTATTGGTATTTTTTGTTCTACTTGTATTTTTGGTGTGTATTTTTTAGTGGCTATATTTTCAAATTATACTTCTGAAACAATAGTAAATCTAATAATAGTAGGTATGCTAGCAATACCTATGGGAATCTTTATGCTATTTTTAATTAAAACAGAGTGGTTTGCTTGGACTCATTACCCACTACGATTTGATCGTAAAAATCAATTAGTACACGCCTTTCGAACTGATGGCTCTATTATTACCGTTCCATGGAAAAAGGTTTTTTTTACCACAGGTCTTAATCATATTAAAAGCATTCAAGGTGACTATTATATTAGTGGTCATGTTTTGGCTGAGGATAATAGAACGGTGATTGATACCTTTTGTCTTCCGGGTTCTGGCGGTAATCTTGAATTACTGAAAAATCATTGGGAATTTGTTCGTCGTTATATGGAAGAAGGTCCTGAACATCTTATTGAACAAGTTCCGTTTTGTTTACCCATTGCAAATAAAAAAGAGAGTTTTGGTTTTACCTTTTTTTATATCAGCACCCTATTCAAAGGGATACCTAAAATTTTGATGCCATTGCTATTTCCATTTATTTTTATTCTCAGTATTCCTCGTTACATTGCGATATTAACCAGTCGTCGTCCTATTTGGCCACAGGAAATTGAGGAACAATGCACAATAGAAAAAGATGACCCTTATGTCATGAATGAAAAAACAAACCCGAAAGATCTGTGGGACGCATTTTATTAATTATTCTATAAAAAGATAATAAAAAGTGGGATCATAACTCTTCATTATTATCCAGTAATTACTGATGACAAAATATCTAATGAAAAAATGATTTATTTATTTAATAATTGGGATAGAGCACAATATATATTAATCAATAATGAAAAAATATATTATTTACTCCTATATTTCATAATAAAAATCTCACCAGAGTAGATATAGCTAAAGAAAGAGATAAGAAGAATATAATTTATTACACTGATGGAACGATAGAAAAAACTTTTTCAGGAGATCCTAACTATAACAAGCTAAAAAGTCTTGATTAAAAAATAGAGATATTAAATGTGATTAACATAAAAACACAACCCGTTATAAATAAATTAAAATAAACACCTTATTATTCCTTAATATTAACTATTTCACGTACTAAGTTCCATTATTTTAATTTATTAAATACCTCTTTTTCGATAGCTAATTATACCTTTATCACTCATGACATAATTTTTACCTCAACCTCAAGGACGTCTCCTCTATGCGTATCAATGATATGATTACATCACTCACTCAAGGCCAAAACCGTTATCACCTTGAGGTACAAGGGTGTGATGAATTACTCGATGTGGAACACTTCACCGGGCGTGAAGCCATCAGTGAGACTTATCGCTACCAAATTACCTTTACTTGTGCGGCTAAAGACTTATTGCCTCAACAACTTTTACGACGCAGTGCCAGTTTAACGTTTACCCCGCCAATACAATCGTTAGCCCAACTCGCCACACAAGAGGCGATTGATAAACGTGTGCATGGCACTGTTACCGATTTTCGTCGGTTATCAGGCTCTGCTGATGAAGCCCGTTATCAACTCACCTTAGAGCCGTTCTTTGCCCTACTCCGC
>NZ_LXEN01000135.1 GCF_001654855.1 Proteus myxofaciens ATCC 19692 | reverse complement strand
TCTACTATTATCATCAACTTAATAATATTTATAGCTCAACATAAAAGGATAATAATGATGCAACGAAAGTCTATTTATACGTCACTTATTCTGATAACTGCGTTTTCATTATCGGGTTGTTTATCGTTAAAAGAAAAAGCCGCGATTAAAGAAGCCCAACAAGAGGCTGAACGTCAACGATTAATTGCCGAAGAAATTAAAAGCTATGGACCGCCTACTGTAATCTACCGTATTGATGACCACCGGTTTTTTACTCTTGAGCAATACAGTGAAAAACGAGGAGGTGCTACTTATTATAACAACACATTAAAAGGCATTCACCAACGTCTAATTGGTTCTTCTGCTTGTCGTTATCAAGGACGCCTAATTTGGGCAACAGATCGTGATGATGCTTTTGTGTTTCCTGGTATTTTAAGTAAACGATATAGTCGCTGTGCGGGTACAAAAGATGCGTGTATCAATTACCTTTTAGTCACCCTTGATGGCGGTAAAAACTTTAGGCCCACTAATGGAAATTTTGGTGGTAATACTCATTCACCAGGCCCTTATTCATCTAGATTCGATATTATCGTCACAAATGAAGGTTTTTATTTAGGGAAATCAAGTTACCGACTGAATAATGATGAATTAGATGATCCTTGGTGGCGTAAATTTTATTTCGATCCAATGCGTTCAAACTATGTTCATAGCAGTGTGGGTGACAAAGAAACTCCACCTTCTTCATTAAAAACCCCTTCTGGTCAAACCCGTTTTGATTGCAGTGATCCCCATATTTACCCTATTTCGCAAAAGGAAAAAGAATGAGTCATCATAACTTAAAAACAACCCGTTGGTTAAAACCTAAAGACTGTCTTGATGGTTCCCAAGAATGGACATCAACCACACATGCCGCCAATATTGGTGGTGAAATTCATGTTAAACCTCATTTACCCGGTATTATTATTTTTGTTCATGGTGTCAATTCTGAAGGAGAATGGTATGAAGATGCAGAACGAGATATTTGCGATGGACTTAATGAACGATTAAACCTTACAAATACGCCATATAAATTAGAAGAAAACATATATTCAAAACCAGAATTTAAACTTGATGAAAGTAATTATGATAATAGCCACTATATTTATGAACAACCAATTCGGACATTAACAGAATTAGGAAATTCACCCGTTATTCGTTTTTATTGGGGATATCGTGCAACTGAAGATGATCTGGGTGAATATGTTATTCCATTAAAAAATAAACAAGGTGAAAGTTATCATCGTCTAGTGGAAGAAATGATTAATCCCGAATACAGTTCGCCAAATAAGAATAGTTGGAATGCAGAAGATAAACATAAATATAGTATTGTGCAACAATATGAATCTCTTTCTTATAAAAAAAGAAGGCTTTTTATTTATGAAAAATTAAAAGATAAAGGTCCTTTTTTCTGGGGTGGCGGTCCTTTTCAAAATGGCTGTAATAATTTAATCAGCTTATGGAGCAATTCTGGTTTTAATAATTGGCCAATGCTTTGGGGAAGTGTTCCAATTCCATCCCCTTTTCCTTTCCCAATTAATGTTCAAGCCCTCAACCCTGAATCTGATAGGTTATTAACCAAAGCACCACCTCGAAAATATTATGCTCATGCCGTTAATAGACTAGCCAAATTAATAAAAAAAATTCGTGATTATAATAAATACGATACAGTCACCGTCATTTCTCATAGCCAAGGAACGATGATTGCACTGGCAGCCGCGGCACTTGAAGCACCAGATGCTTTATTTGTCTTAAATTCACCTTATTCAATTGAAGATAAAGCGTTAAATAGTTTCAATTATCCTTACGATGAAAATATCAGTAAAGAAGTAAGAGAAGCAACACTCAGTGAGATTATTAATAAAATTGCCGAAAATAAAAATAAATTAAAAGAACATCCTAGTGGGGTGGTAGGTTTAGTTGTGGGATGTTCAGAAGATAAAAAAAGCTGGACACCCGATATTCGATTATTAAAAGGTCGTAAACGAGGAAATTGGTTAAATAATAATATTGTTACACCGACAGAGGAAAACTCAATTAAAGAGAGAGATAACCACGGTAATACTTATATTTATTGTAACCCACATGATCGCGTAATGGGCTCTTCACCCTTACAAAGTATTGGCTGGAGTGGTATTCCTAATATCACTAAAAATAACCAAACAACACCTCACCCTTTATTTGAAAAAAATAACGTGCCTTATGTCAGAATGCTCGCACGCAACACCCCTTGTGGTGATAAACCTAATCCTAAAACGGTGTTTAGTGATAAAAATAGCTACTATAGTGATGGAAGGATTTTTTGGGATAGTAATACAACAACTCTCCATGGAATAGCATGGCCACCACCACCTGCAAATATGTTTATTAATATAAATGCTCCCGAAGTCCCTTACCCTATCAAAAAAGAAGAACTGGTTAATTTTGATGAAGACTTTGCTACTAAAGAAGTAAAAACGGATGATAAAAATAAACAAACGGAAAAGACTAAAGATGTAATACAACAAATCATAGAGGATAATGAGGAAAATAACACCGAGAATAAAGCTAAAAAAATCCCATTAGGTGATGGGTATGGACATATTATATACGATTCTGAAGTAGACATTTATAGGCCTGTTGATAGCGACTATTATTTTTATAAAGATTTTTACTCTTATGGCAATTTAAAATGGGTACCTTTAACAAAAGAAGAAATAAATAAGAGAAAAAGAGATCCTTTACTCGATCCTAAACAAAAAAATGAATCAATGAAATATGAAACTATTAAAGACATGAAAGAACGAATTCGTAGTTATATTCGACGTCCTACCGATCACAGTACATTACCGTCTCATACGCCTTTTCTAAAAAGGGTACTTACATACGATTTACCCATCGGCTATTGTGAAATAGGTAGAAGCCCAGAAAAAATGGATGAATTACGTAAATATGCTGATTGGTTAAGTGGTGAAGATTGTTATATGGAAACTGGCAAATTAGACATTCCTGAATGCCCCGCAATAATCAAAAACCCACCAATTAAAAAATAATTTATTTAAAGAACAATATTGAATAATAACCATCAAATACAAAGGGATAATATGAAAAATATTATTAGGCTAGGCGATACTACATCTCATGGTGGCAAAGTGATTAGCGCGAGTTCTACCTTAATTATTAATGGAAAAGCAGCTGCACTACTTTATGATGCTGTCTCTTGCCCTAAGCATGGGAATAATAAGATTATTGAATGTAGTCCGCATTATACTGAGGATAATCGAGGTATTGCTTTTCATGGCTGTAAATCTGAATGTGGTGCTATCATTTATTCTAGTTGTGATGATATGGAGATATAAATGAACTATTGGAAAATACCGAATAATCCGCCGCCTCTATTAAAAAAAACATATCCTTTTATTAAGTTAAGTTTATTTTTCATCTTTATAAATATTGTTTATTTTTTAATAATCTGGCTAAATAGTGAAAATAGCCTAGGTATAGATAAACGAAACAGTATTGTTTTATATTCTATTTTTTTCTTAGCCTCCTTTTTTATTATTTCCATATACTCTTTATTTTGGGAAATAAGAAATACACTTTATAGTTATTGGGCTTATTGGCAAGCAGAAATATTAATGCAATGGAGATATCATAAACAAGAAAGATTATACATCACAGATTCGTATATTATATCAAGTGACCCTTTATTAATTCCTAATTTCAATGAAGAAAATATTTATGAGGATTACGATGAAGAAAATACATTAATCGATTTAGAGAATAAAAATATTGTTGGTAATGATAGATGTATTGCAATATTTAAAATGCTTATCAATATGCTAGCAAAATCGAATATTAATAAAAATGAAAAAGTTTCTATTATCATTAATACTCGCAATGAAGAGAGTGAACGAGTTAAATCTCAAATCAAGCTTATTATTCATGATTTCTTTTTAAATACGGAAATCGTTTTTAAAACAGAACAAGATTATCATAATTTATTTTTTGATATAATAAACAAAGAAGTCGTCACATTAATATTTTCAATAAATTATTACTCTTTAGATACAAATGATGAAAAAGAATTAGCCAGTGTTATTGTATTATCCCCTTTTTATCATGAAAATACGTTACAACTTTTTAAACCTATGCCTTTTCCTTTAGAATATATAGAAGATAATATAAAGACCTTATCTGCTATTCAACAACAGAAAAATGCATCAATAAAATTAAGTTATTACATTAATGTAGAAAAAAAGGATGTTGATAATATACTATTGTCATTAAGGTCAAATGAGTCTTTTGATCTTTCTTATGAGCATTACTCTCAAGGTTATCAATTTGATAAACAGATAGGGGATTATAATAATCTTAATATCTATCATCTTATCGCTTTGATTAACTCATCTAATTATCAGGAACTCAGCCAATATGTTTTTTATAAAGAAAATGAGAACTATTTTTGTTTACCGATAGGAAAAGAAGAACCTTTAATAAAAGATGAATATGATGATATCAATCCACCCCCATTTTCTATTGGAACACTATTATTAGCCATTTTTTCCTTTCTTTTTTTTGCAACAATGAGTATTATCGATACTAATACTTTTAGTGATAACTTAATTTTAATTTCGCTTTCTTTTCTGTTCACTATTTTATTAGCAACTTTATTTAAAATGGCATTAGTACATTTATATTTAAGACCTTTGTTTTTACAAACATTGAATATTGATATAGAAAGAGAATTCAATGATTAAAAATCATTTATTAACTTGAAAGTGAAATAAAAAATATACGTCACTTATTTTGATAACCACATTTTATTATTTAGTTATTTATTCTATAAAGAAAATATCAAATCAGCAAAGATTAGCATTGTCTCAGAAAGAAAATCTGGATCCTATATTGTACATATTATGAACGATAATATTTTTAAATGAATTTATATTCTGCTATCAGAAATCTCACTGCTGTTTTAATAACAATGTTTATTATTTTTAAATAAAACTATTTTATTATGCTTTTAAAGTAAAATAATAATTCAAGATAATGCTAAAAAAGAGAGAAAAATAGACCAAATAAAAGAGGGATAACGTCATCACTGGCTATATTCGGCTTCTAAAGAAGATAAAGGAAAAACTCAATAAATGAGTAAATTATCTACTAAAATAATGTCACTACTATTAAATACTAAATCAATGAGA
Source organism: Proteus myxofaciens ATCC 19692 (assembly GCF_001654855.1). Classification (GTDB taxonomy): domain Bacteria; phylum Pseudomonadota; class Gammaproteobacteria; order Enterobacterales; family Enterobacteriaceae; genus Proteus; species Proteus myxofaciens. The sequence continues at coordinate 23,146 of NZ_LXEN01000135.1, read as the reverse complement.
GTAAATTGATTTATTATTTTTTTGTAAACAATTATTACAAACTAAAATGGGATTTATCGCTCATCAGTGTTTACAATATGATGTTATTATTTAAATATTATAAATAGTTTTAAAAGGTAGGCGATGTGATTTACTTATTTTCAATACGTCTTATTATCAAATTATAAAAGCTAGCTTAGGTTATATTCTATAGATATTTAAGATGATAATTCATAGGAAGATAAAATAACATTATGTATAAGCAACTTGCTGTTTTATTTGCAATTTTTTTCATATCCTCATGTGGTGGGCATAATGATCCGACAGAAGATTTTATGCATGGATTTAAATGGCATCAATCAATGTATGAAATAAAGAAACTAGAACTTGCAAACTTACAGTGTGAATCGGCTCCAGAAGGGTGGGCATGTTCTTCTCGCTCTTCACCTACAATACAAAAAGATAAATATCACTATTTTTTTGTTGTATTGAAAGACAAAGGACTTGCTTCTCTCACAATATTAGATATAAAACAACAATTTGAAAAAAATATTCTCTTCAATAACTATAATCAATTAAGTCAACGGTTAACACATAAATTTGGGGCACCAACATATCAAACCGATGATTGTTTATCAGATACCCACTGCGGTGAAATAAAAAGCCAATATGACTACCATAATGTCATAATCCGAATGAATCTAATGGCCGATGGAAATAACGGAATACTCTCTCTGATGATGGCTATCGATAATAACCAAAACAGAGATCTTAATTAGGATAGAAAATGCCAGTATTAACTTCATTACGAACTGCTTGTTTCAGCGGAAACGAACTCTCAGAAAAAACTATTGCTCAGCAACAAATTGAACTATGGGAACGTTGGCTATTACCTATCACCCCTGAATTACCCACTGGTGAAGACCCCGGTTATGACGATGACTTTGAGCGAATGCGTGAAGAGGTCAATAAACTTTCAGGCGCAGATACTGATCTTATTTGTACCTTAGCAGAAAAGTTAATTACTACGGTCTGTAAAGATGTTCGCGTTGTCACTTATTATATTTGGGCAAGATTGCATCGTGACGGTGAAAGTGGATTAGCTGATTCACTAGGGTTATTAGCAGGTTTAGTTTCACGTTTTCATGATACTTTATTACCAGCACGAGCCAAAAGCCGAAAATCAGCTTTAGAATGGCTAGCAGGGCAACGTGTGCTTGATAGTCTATCACTGTATCCTGAAGTGGATAGAAACCAATTTGATTCTATTGTGGCTTTACTTGCGGCTTGTATTGATGAGTTTGCGACTTGGGATGAAGACAGTCGCCCTCATTTAACCTCACTCTTGCATGTGTTAGAAAAACGATTAGCTCAGTCTGGTGGCGCGAATAGCGTTGTACCTCAAACCATGGGAGTTAGTGAGAATTCCTCAGTAAAACAAAGTAGTGGCTCTTATTCTCCATCAAATACAATAACGCCTATTCAATCAGGACGTGAACTTCTCGATCAAGCAAAAATGCTCGCTAATTATCTGCGTAATCAATCAAATGGTTGGCTTGCTGGGCATCGATTAATGAAATCAGTGCGCTGGGATACGCTACACCAATCACCACCACAAAATAGCCAAGGTTGCACAAGGCTTGCTTCACCCCGTTCCGATGCAAGAGCACAATTAAAGCGTCTTTATCTACAACAAAGTTGGTTAGAGCTAGCAGAACAAGCTGATCGCCTATTTACTGAAGGTGTAAATCATTTTTGGCTCGATATTCAGTGGTATTTGCACCAAGCGCTCAGTAAATCACCCGCACCTTGGGATGGCTGGGCTGATATTATTACCTCAGATTTAAAGCAATTTTTGACTCGTCTACCAGGTATAGAACTACTCGCTTGGGAAGATGGCACGCCTTTTGCTGATGAAGTGACATTAAATTGGATAAAACAGCATGTTCTTGAAGAAAACATCCATTCACTTCATGATTTTCCTAATCAGCAGGTCCCACAGGTTGATGAAGAGTCTATTTTTGCACTTGAACAAGAGGCGTTAACTCAAGCTGATAATGATGGTATTGAAGTTGCTTTGGCATGGTTAATGAATCGACCTGATATTCGTAATACTCGTCAAAAATGGTTATTACAATTGGTGATGGCGCGTGTTGCTGAGCAATTCTCTCGCAATGATCTTGCGCTTAATCTTTTGGCTGAATTGGATAACCAAGCAAAAAGCATGCCTCTTTCGCATTGGGAGCCGCAATATATCTTCGAGATCAAAGCAAGGCAGTTACATTTATTGCGCAACAAAGCTCAACGAAATAGTAGTGATAAATCAAGTTTACAACAACAAATGTCATGCTTGTTAGCAGAATTAACACAACTTGATCCCGTGCGCGCACTCGTACTATATCCTTAACATAATGAATACAGAGAATAGCAAATGGATGATTTAACACTGCGTTATTATGATGCAGAAATGCGTTATTTAAGAGAAGCGGCAAAAGAATTTGCACAAGCTCATCCTGATAGAGCTTCAATGCTTGATTTAGATAAAGCAGGTATTCCTGATCCTTTTGTTGAGCGTCTATTTGAAGGTTTTGCTTTTTCTATGGGGCAATTAAGACAAAAAATAGATGATGATTTACCTGAATTAACAGAAGGTCTTGTCAGTTTATTATGGCCTCATTATTTACAAACAATCCCTTCATTATCTATTATCGAATTAGCGCCTAATATTGAGCATATAAAAATGAGTAGTGTTATTCCTGCTCATTTTGAAGTGTTATCTCGACCTGTTGGTCCTAAAAAAACCGTCTGTCGTTATCGAACAACTCGCGACCTTCCTATTAATCCTTTAAAAATATCTGCTGTTAATTTAACCGCTGAGCCTGATGGTCGTTCAGTTATTCGTATTAAATTTCAATGTAGTGATCTTATTGATTGGTCACAAACAGATTTAAATAATCTCTCACTTTATCTCGCGGGAGATATTCCAACGGCTTATGCACTTCATCTTGCATTAACAAAACAAATTGCTTCTGTTTATTTAAAACTACCTTCATCAGTCAACCGAATTAATGTTCCTCTTTGGTTTTCGCCTGGTGGTTTTGCTGCAAAAGATAATTTATGGCCTAAAGCAGAAAGTACATTTAGTGGTTATCAATTATTACTAGAATATTTTTCTTTCCGTGAAAAATTCTTATTTGTTAATTTAAATGGCTTAGGTGATATTCATTTTCCTGAAAATACTCGGCAATTTGAGCTAGATATTGTTCTTAACCATCAATGGGATGGTGATATCCCATTATCTGAAGAAAATATCAAGATGCACTGCGTTCCTGTTATTAATTTATTTAACGTAGAAGCCGATCCCCTTTCAATTAACGGATTAGAAAGTGAATATTTATTACGTCCTCGTCGCTTACAAGATGGACATACAGAAATATATTCAGTAGATAATGTCAATGGCTCTAGAAGAAATGAGCAAATAGAGTATGTCCCTTTCACTAGCTTCCGCCATAAAGGCGGTATGCTTCGCCATAATGCGCCGTCACATTATTATCATACGAGAGTGAAAAAGGGAGTGACAGGCCTGCACGATACTTGGCTTATTTTAGGTGGAGAAGAACGTCATCTTGATGAAATGTTAGAAGATGAAACACTCTCTTTGCAATTAACGGGAACAAACGGTCAATTACCGCGAAAATCGCTACAAAGCACACTACTTGATAGAACTGAGCAAACATTACAAATACCGCTTACTGTAAGAAATCTATGTAAACCCACTCTGCCTTGTTATCCACCAGTAGAAGATCGTTTTCATTGGCGTATTCTTAGCCACTTAGGCGCTAGCTTTATTAATATTATGGATAATGCTGAGGTTTTACGTGGCACATTAGCGCTTTATGATTGGCGTAATGATGATATGAATAAACGTCAATTAGAGGCCATTGTTCATGTTGAGCAACATTTAATTGAACGATTTGAAAAAGGATTTTTACAACGTGGTATAGCCATTGATGTAACGTTAGATAGTGCCGGTTTTAATGGTGAAGGTGATATTCATTTGTTTGGTGAAATGCTAAATCGCTTTTTTGAGCTCTATACTGATGTTCACCTTTTTAATCAGCTAACGTTATCTATTTTACCTACAGGAAAATGTTTGCAATGGACAGAAAATCACCCGAATCAGCACGCTTAGTGATTAATGCGTTAGGTGAAAAATTACCTAATATCAATTTCTATCGCTTTTGTCAGTTATTAGAAAAAAATTGCTCAGATATCCCGCCTTTAGGGAGTACGCAAAACCCACAAAAAGATCCTATTCGCTTTAGGCCTCATCGTGGAATGGGATTTCCTGTTACTGAAATTAAAGGTACAGATAAAGACGATATTTATAGAAATAGCCTATACCCAAGTATTAGAACCACTTTTTTGGGTTTATATGGTGTGACTTCACCATTACCAACAAGTTATTCCGATAATATTGCCCAACATCGTGATGGAACAGAAGCGCTAACCGATTTTTTAGATATTTTTAATCACCGCATAACGACACAATTTTATCGTATTTGGCGAAAGTATTCTTATCCTGCAACCTTTGAATCAGGTGGCAAAGATGAAACATCACAATATTTATACAGCTTAATTGGCTTAGGTATACCGGGTAGTTCAAGCCATATACAAACATCTATTTCACGCTTTTTAGCGCTATTAGGTACGATGCGTTTACCGACAAGAACAACAGAAGGTGTTATGTCGCTTATTCGCTTACTTGCACCCAATACAGACGCAGAAATTAAGCCACATGATTTAAGACGTATTGAACAAGAAAAGATGACTTCATTATCTTGTCAACAACCTATTACATTGGCTAATAAGCCTGTATTAGGGCAATACGCAATTGATGTTAATAGCCAAATACACATTAAGCTTTATACAACCGATCCTAAAGAAGCAAAAGAATGGTTACCTGATGGCACTCTTTATCTCGATTTTATGGCGTTATTGCATGTCTATTTAGGGGCAAGAATGAGTGCGAGACTCACCTTAACGATTCCAAGAGCATTACTCTGTGATGCAAAATTAAGCACTTCACCACAGGAAGGTGCTCAAATAGGTAGAACAGCTGTGATGCGTTCATTTTCATCATCATCGCGTTCAGAGATAAATGATAAGGATATTACTGTTGGATTAGGTCATTATCATCGACTTAATCCACCAGCAAAACCAAAACAAGTGCAAGAATTTGCTAATTACCGATTCTAACAATGAGATTAACGCTATGAGAAAAGGCTCTTTATTTAGTTTTACTCGCATAATATTATTATTAACCATTACATTCAGCATAACTGCCTGCGGATTAACGCAATCTATTAGTGATGGTACTCGCGATATCGCTAAATCTATTTTTTATAAACAAATAAAAGTAGTGCATTTAGATTTTGTCGCAAGAGAGGCTCTCAATGCCAATGATAATGGCAATCCATTATCAACTATTGTTCGTGTCTATCAGTTAAATAATGCAGATAGTTTTAATAGTAGCGATTACAGTTCGTTATTTGATAAAGATAGCCAAATTCTTAAATCCTCCTTAGTTGCACAGAAAGATTTGCGTATTCGCCCTGGCGAATCAATCTCTTTTGATATGCCAATGGAAGAAAGCGCTGAGTTTGTTGCAATCGCGGTCATGTTTAATGATCCTGATTTAACAAATAATGATTGGCGTATTGTGCTTGAGAAAAAAGATTTATTACCTGATGAACCTCGTCAGCTTATTCTTTCTGAGCGCTCTATTCAGCTGACTCCTTTAAAAGGAGAAAAATAATGAGCCAACCTTCTCTTTATGAAATGCTAACAGGTTATTTTTCGGGTGGCCTTCCTATTGAGAATATCAGTGAAGAAGAACAATTAATTTTGTCGGTAATGGATAATATTAGTCGAATTTTAAATGCGAGAGCAGGCAGTATTCATCACTTACCTGATTATGGTTTACCTGATATGAGCAAACTTATTCAAGGGTTACCAGGAACAGCCCATAATATGATGAATGTCTTATCTAATACGCTACTAAAATATGAACCTCGCATAGAATCGCTATCATTAGAATTATTGCCACAAGATCAATTTGGTCATTTACGATACTCACTCAATGTAAAGCTTCATGAAAAAGGGCTTATTCGTTATGGTACCGAATTTATTCCAGATGGTCGTATCTTACTTCATCATTTAAAAAAACGTTTCGATCTCTCTTAATGATACTTTTTAGCTAACTTCACCTTTGAGATAATTATGAATGTTGATTTAAACACTTTACGTCTTGGTAATGACCCACGTTCATTCAGTGATTTTTCTGCATTAAAGTCAGAATTAGATAAACGATTTCACCCTGCTCGCCCTGATATAGATTGGGCTAGAGCACATGGCTTATGCCTCTCTCTCTTTAATCAAAATGGCGCTGACTTACAAACAGCTGCGTGGTTTGCCGTTATACGACAGCATCAATTAGGCTTTAATGGTTTAAATGAAGGTTTAACGCTATTACAAGCATTACTCAGTCAATATTGGCAAAATATTTGGCCTCAACAAACACATGCTAGAATAGAAATATTATCAAGCTTAAGCCAACAACTTATAGCAGGATTACGTTCAAGCACACCTGTTTACAGTGATTTATCTGCACTTTATCAAGCTGAAGCGACATTAAATAAAATAGGCCAGCAATTACAAACATTAGAATTAAAGCATTTAAGCCAATTTGAACGTTTGCAAGATTTACTGACGACCTATGCAAGACAGTTAGAAAATGCAGATTCTCCTGATTACGGATATGTTCCATCAACACCACTGCAACCTTTGCATATACCAAAAACTGCACCTTCTCATAGCAATAATAGCTATAAGAACTCTGTCTCAATAAAAACAAATGCAACACTAACCCCTCATCAAGAAAATAAACATAAAAAGAAAACACGCTCTTTTGGACAAGGAATAGGTTTAGGATTAATTGTAGGTTTAATTATCGCTGGTGGCGCTAGTACAGCTTTTTATTACACGGTAATACATCCCAATTTAGAAAGCGAAATGGCACAAGTTTTACCTGATATTCCACAATTTAGTGATAAGACAGCACTATTGTTAACACAAAATATAGAAACTAAAGATAAAAACACACGAGAGTTATCAAGTGAGAAATTAACCGAGATTAATAGTTATTTGCAGTATTTAGAATCTATATCACCTATTTGGCCACAAGAGTATGGCCTTGATTTACTTGGTTATCTCAATAAGTCATACCCTGATAATCAAGAAATAAGCGCTTTTAACCAAAAATGGAAACAAGATATTCAAATTAATGCTATTTCTACTGAGAAGTTAAATCAATGGTCTGAAGGTATGGCTCAACTTAATAATTTGAGTGTTCGTTTAGATAATTTAGATGGTAAACCTCGTAGTTATATTACAGGCTCTGAATTAAAAACGATAATGTTCAATGCAAGACAACATTTTAATCAGGGTTTACCTCTTGAAGAAGAGTTACGGCGTTTAGAGATATTACAATCTGAAGGTAATGTTGCGGACTCCGAATATCAGAGAATTGATAACCACTTTAAGCAACTCCTTAATCGATATGCCCTTTTAAGAAAAGGGGATTTAAAATAATTTTATCTTTATCTATTTATTATTATTTTAAGACTTAATATAAAAAATAGACTGCTCTAATAATTAACAAACTGATTATTAGGGCTTTTTTTATTATGTAAGAACTTGGTAAGTTATTAAAAATAGAATGTGAATTCACATTTAATTAGAATGAATACCCATAGCAAACTGTAAATCAGCAAGTGTGATCATTAACATCATAGGATCAAGTGGTGAAGCAACAAATCCAATATGCTCATAAAATTGTTTCGCATCATCTGATATGGCATGAACAATCATTCCTCTGATACCTACTATTCCAAAGGCTTGTACAACACGGCATCCTGCATCTTTGACAAGTCCCCTTCCTATTCCCAAACCTTTAGCTCTTGTATCTACTGCTAATCTAGCTAGTAGCACGATTGGAATATCTATAGGCATATTGCGACGAAATCTACCAACAACTTGATTAGCCGTTATCATTCCGGTAGACAATGCATAATACCCCATCACCTGATTATCTGAAGTGGTTACAAAAGTACGTGAAGCACCTGTTTTTTGATTATTCATCGCCCTGTTTTTTAACCAAAGATCTAAAGATACTTCACCTGAGGAAAACATATCCAATTGATGAGTTGATTTCAGTGGTTCAGGGATTGTCAGCATCAAGATTATTTCTCCCAAGGGGATTTAGAGAGCATCGTTTTTCTTAATGCTTCATTACTGACAGGAGTGGCATCAAGCTGAGTGATAAACTTTTGATAAATTTCGGAGCTGACATTAATAACGCGTAAATCAGCTAAAGTTTCTTCGGCAGCTCTTCGAGATGCATCCAAAATGAATTCTGTACGATTTTTTCCTACCGCATTTGCGGCTCTATCTATTAAGGCTTTATCTTCCGGCTTAATTCGTAGATTAAGTGATGAACGAGTTACAGATTCATCTTTAGCCAGCGTATTATTTCTAGTTGGCATAATTACCCCTCAAATTGACTATTTATTCTACAAGAATACAAGAAAGTAATGTCATTGTCATTACATCACATATCATTTAAAAACTTAACTAGCCTTTTCATTTCCATTTACAGGACATTGATATTTACAGATTAAAAATGTTGAATTTTTATAAATAAAAGAAATATAAATAGAGATAAAAACTAAAAAAGGCACTCATTAATAGCGCCTTTTATTTTGTATACCGTTTATCTTATTAAAGAATTATTCCATCCATTCTGTATGAAAAATGCCTTCTTTATCGGTACGTTTATAAGTATGAGCACCAAAGTAATCACGCTGTGCTTGAATTAAATTAGCGGGTAATACTTCAGCACGATAGCTATCGTAATAAGAAATAGCAGCAGAGAATGTTGGTGTTGGAATGCCTGCTTGTACACCATAGCAAACAACATCACGAAGAGCTTGTTGGTATTCATCTGCAATATTTTTAAAGTAAGGCGCTAATAATAAGTTGGCAATTTTCGCATCTTCATTATAAGCATCTGTGATTTTTTGTAGGAATTGAGCGCGGATAATACAACCTGCACGGAAAATCTTCGCAATTTCACCGTAGTTTAAATCCCAATTATATTCGTCTGATGCAGCTTTTAATTGTTGGAAACCTTGAGCATAAGAAACAATTTTACCTAAATACAGTGCACGGCGAACATTTTCGATAAAGGCTTTTTTATCACCAGTAAATGCTTTTGGTTTAGGGCCTGATAAAACGTTAGAGGCTGCAACACGTTGGTCTTTTAATGAAGAAATATAACGTGCAAATACAGATTCAGTAATCAGTGTTACAGGAACGCCTAAGTCTAATGAACTTTGGCTAGTCCATTTACCTGTACCTTTATTTGCAGCTTCATCAAGAATAACATCAACTAAATATTTACCATCTTCATCTTTTTTACGGAAAATATCAGCAGTTATCTCAATAAGGTAGCTACTCAGTTCCCCTTTATTCCACTCAGTAAAGGTATCTGCGAGTTCTTCATTAGATAAACCTAGTGAGTGTTTTAATACAGAGTAAGCTTCTGCAATCAGTTGCATATCACCATATTCGATACCGTTATGTACCATTTTCACATAATGACCCGCACCATCAGCACCAATATAGGTCACACAAGGCTCGCCTTCAGCAACAGCAGCAATTTTTTCAAGAATAGGCGCTACTAGCTCGTAAGCTTCTTTTTGACCACCAGGCATAATAGAAGGCCCTTTTAATGCGCCCTCTTCACCACCTGAAACGCCAGTACCAATAAAGTTAAAACCTTGCTCTGATAATTCACGATTACGGCGAATAGTATCTTTAAAGAAAGTATTCCCGCCATCAATAAGGATATCACCTTTATCTAAATGAGGGGTTAATGCAGCAATAGTCTTATCCGTTGCTTCGCCAGCTTTCACCATTAACAAGATACGACGCGGTTTTTCTAGTGAATCAACAAATTCTTCAATAGTGTAATTCGCAACTAGTTTTTTACCTGGGTTTTCAGCGATAACTTCATTGGTTTTATCGCTTGAGCGGTTGTAGATAGAGACTGTATAACCACGGCTTTCAATATTTAGCGCAAGGTTACGTCCCATAACTGCCATACCAACCACGCCGATTTGCTGTTTTGACATGAAATAACTCCCGTCTGTAAATAAACCTGCCAATGATAAATCACTGACAATTTGTTAACCTCATCACATAGTAACGCACTCTCCCTTTAGGTGGTAGTTATTGATGCAATCGATATCGCCCTCTTTATAAATAAAACTGAATTATTAACCTTCTATTTGTAATAATTTATTGATAATTTTTTCCAAATTGCTCATTATTCCCAAATCGGCATGTGCCGTATTAACATAGAAGGTAACAAAAACTGTATGGAATGGATCGTAGATCCGACGATATGGGCTGGACTGGCCACCCTTATTGTTCTTGAAATCGTACTTGGTATTGATAACCTTGTATTCATTGCCATTCTGGCAGATAAACTTCCAGCAAAACTTCGAGATAAAGCGCGTTTAACAGGCTTATCGTGTGCCCTTGTTATGCGTATAGTCTTGTTGTTTAGCCTTTCATGGTTGATAACTCTGACCCAGCCTCTCATTACACTGTTTGATCATCCTTTCAGTGCAAGAGATCTTATTATGCTTGTCGGAGGGATATTCTTGCTGTTTAAAGCGACAATGGAGCTTAATGAACGGCTAGAAGGTAAAGATCATGATGAAGGAAAGCAACGTAAAACAACCAGTTTTTGGTCTGTTGTTGCACAAATTATCGTGCTAGATGCCGTCTTTTCTCTTGATTCCGTGATAACTGCTGTAGGTATGGTGGATCATCTTGGTATCATGGTGGCTGCTGTCACTATTGCAATGATCTTAATGATTATCGCAAGTAAGCCATTGACCTCTTTTGTTAATAATCATCCAACCATCGTTATCTTATGCTTAAGCTTCTTGCTAATGATTGGTTTCAGCCTTGTTGCTGAAGGATTTGGCTACGCTATTCCTAAAGGTTATCTCTATGCTGCGATTGGTTTCTCAATCATGATTGAGTCACTTAATCAGCTTGCTATGTTTAACCGTCGTCGTTTCCTCACTGCATCACGCTCTATGCGTGAACGTACTGCTGAGGCTGTTTTGCGTATTATTAGCGGTAAGCCTGAATCATCAGAATTAGATGCTCATACCTCTGATTTAGTTTCTAAAGAGGAAGTGTTTGATCCTCAAGAACGTCAAATGATTGTTCGTGTATTAGGTCTTAGCCAACGAAACGTGAATAGTATTATGACTTCACGTCATGATGTTGAGTATGTCGATATCAATTCAAGCAAAGATGAACTTCGTGAGTTGTTAGAAAAAGATCCTCATTCACGCTTAGTGATTACTGATGGTGAACATAACGATGAGCCTGTAGGTGTTGTTAATATTATTCAGTTATTAAATCAGCAATTACGTAATGAACCTTTAAATTTACGTTTACTGATTGCACAACCGTTAATATTCCCTGAAGGTTTATCACTTTTACATGCGCTAGAACAGTTCCGTAGTGCGCATACTCACTTTGCATTTGTTGTTGATGAATTTGGTTCGGTTGAGGGTATTGTCACACTGACTGACGTAATGGAAACTATTGCAGGTAATCTACCGGTTAGTTCTCAAGAAAACGATTCCCGACACGATATTGTTCAAAATGAAGATGGTTCTTGGACTGTCAATGGATTCACACCGCTTGAAGACTTAATTCTTTATATACCGATGAAGTTGGATGACAAGCGTGAATATGAAACATTAGCAGGCTTATTAATGGAACACTTACAACGCGTTCCTACTGTTGGTGAAAAAATTATGATTGATGGTATCGAATTTGAGCCATTAGATGTTAATAATCACCGTATTAATAAAGTCCGTATTGTTGAACCCATTATCGAAAATGACGAAGAAAATGTAGACGAAGCTTAATTTAGCGATATCTACTTCTGCATGATACTCATCAATATCCGCCTATTATGGCGGATATTTTTTTGTTCTAAATACATAATAAAAAACGCGCTTCTTTTATTGAAAGCGCGTTTATTTTTAGTGTACTGAGTTAACCGTGTTTTTAATGATTAACCTAATGTTGTAGGTACTAAAATTTCAGTTGCTACAATCACAATAACTAATCCTACAAGTACAGGTACAGAAACCCGTTTTACCACTTCAAAAGGAGATATTTTTGCCATACCTGAAACGGCAACAACGACACCAGAAACCGGTGATAATGTACGACCTAGGTTTGAAGCTTGTAACATTGGTATAGTTAGATACGCAGGATTAACACCCATATTGCTCGCTAAACGAGGGATTAATTCCACAAACGCATAGAATGGTGCATTACCTGAGCCTGTTGTCATTGCTGCTAACATCGTAATTAATACTAATGCTATCATCATCACTATCGCGCCTGAACCTAGCGATTGTGCGCCATCGATAAGCGCATTGATAAAACCAACCGTTGTTAAGCCTTGAGCAAAAACACCGGCTGCAACTAACAGCATAACAACTTGCGCAAATGCATCAGCCATACCGCGATAAGCGACCTCTAGACCTTCATAAACACTTTTTGCATTGAAACTACGAATGAATTCAATTAATGCAGATAAAATCATACAGATGATAATAATTGCAACAATATGTAGCTCTGGTAACCATTTACCATCAAAAACGAGCACACCAATAATTGGTGTAAATGGCAAAATAGCGTAGAAACTTGGTGCATGCGTTTTTATCTCATTCACATCCAGCATTTCTGTTTCGATATGCTCTTTACGATCGAGATAACGTTGCCAGAAAAAGTGCGCAATGCACATACCAATAATGGCAGCGATTGAAATCGGTAGCGTTGTTTTAAAAGCAAAATCAATCAGTGGCATTTCAGATGCTTGTGCCGCTAAGATAACATCGCCAGAAGTCGGTGCTAGAATAATCGAAGCAGGAGAAGCACAAATAGCAGCCGCTGCACCACGGCTAATACCCATATTGACCATGACAGGAAATAATGTCGCCATCAGCAACACACCTAGACCTGTTGCAGAAGAAACCGCAAGAGACATCAAGCATGCCACAATATAAGCTGCAACCATCAATAAATAAGGTGAGTTGATCATTTTTAGAGGGCGTGATGCCAATTTTACGACAACATCATTAGCACCGATATGTGTCATATAAGCAGCAAAGCCACAAAGTACCATGATCATCATGCCTAAATCGCCACCACGGCTCATTAGTAGATTTTTCACGTACTCTACAATATCAATTAATCCATACCCTGTAGATGTCACACTTGGTGGTAATACAGGTTTTTGCATAATGACACTGATGATCAGCAATAACAGACCACCCGTCATTAAAACGCCCGTTGGTGAATAGCCTTTAACGATATAACGCCCAACGCCCACAGCTACAAGGACGCCGATAAGAATTTCAATCATTTACTTTTCCTGTCTTCAATAGTTATTGATGAAATGAAGTCTATTATTTTTATCATCATTTTTGCGTTTAGTGCGGTTAACACACTCTGCCCAAAGGCAACGTTGCAGTGTATGACATATATCAAAAAAAATGACTATTTTTTTATGATATATCAGTATGAATGCTTATTTTTTAGACTGGCAATAAATAAATGGACGTTATTAACAAAAAAAGCACACCGCAATATAGGGTGTGCTTTCATTGATAATGAATGGAATAATGTTTTAAAGCTTATCGAGTAACTTATTTAGCACTTTAGCTTCTGGTGCGTCGTCATCTTGCTTGCTTAACCAGTCATCTATGGCTTGTTTCGCTTTTTGTTGAAGCTTATCTCTGAGTAATTTATCAACATTAAATTCGTATTGAATAGCACTCCAATTTCCATAAAGTCTTAATGGAAGTTCGATTTTTGCTAACTGGCGAGTAAATTCATTCTCTTTACCCCACCCTTTTTTAATGTTGACTAGTAACATCATATCAAGGTTATGATGCTCAAGGTTCAGTTTGCCTTGTCCTTTAATATTATAATTATCTGCTTTAGCATTAAGCCCATTTATCGTCACTAATCCTTTAGGCGCAAGTTTGAATTGAGCAACTACGCTTTCAGCTTGGGTATAACTAGAAATTTCTTCAGGATCAATAACTTTATCTGTTGCTTGAGCAATAGATTGTTGGATAACTTGGGGAATATTCAGCCCTTGCATAGTGAATTGTTTCAATGAAGTATCAAGGGTTCCTTGCCAATTTGTAAAGAACGCTTGACGTTGATAGCCATCACCTTCTAAATGCCCTTTAGCAGAGATAAACCCACTAAAATTCTCAGGTTGAGAGAACACGCGTAATAGCGGTTGTAAAGGAAGATTATTCATTGTAATCCCCATACTAATATGCGCAGGTACAATGCTAGTGGAAATCACGGTAGGTAAAGAGAAATCACCGTTAAGAATTTTTCCTGTTAGCGTATCAATATTTAATGATTTCGGCTTGTTTTCAGCCACTAATTTAAAATCATTTATTTCTAATTCTTTATAGATAAGTTTATTAATAGCTAACGCGATATTAAACTCAACACTCCCTAATGCAGTTAAATCATAATCTTTATGCTCTTGTGCAATAGCGCTAATAACAGGGCGAGTCATAATAGTGGCATTAGGTGCAGGAGCCGCATAAGCAGAGCCTAATAATATAGATGACAATACATTTTGTTGTTTATTTATAGCAGGTACTAATACTGCTGTTTGTGCTGATTTCTCTTTAGCGAGTTCGGGTAACAATGTATTGAGATCGAGTTGCTCACCTTGCAATTTAATATCATAGCGATTCTTATCAGCAAACACTGCGTTAATATCGCCTTGTAGCTGGCTATCATTTGCCGTGATATTGACATTATTTAACACAAGTGTAGTAGCTACATCATTTTTATATTTAAAATCAGAAGATAAGCTACCTTGAATACCCTTTTCAGGGATCCCTACGCCAGACAATGCATAATCAAACTGAGTAATATTGCCGTTAACTTGATAAGGATAAGTACTCATATCAGCATTTGCTGATAAATTAATCGCAAATTCACGACGATCACGACTTAACTTGGTATTTAAATCTAACTTGATTTGTTGTTTTTCATCGGTTTTCAGTGACAAATTAATATCTCTGAAATTTAATTGCTCACCATCATTCATTTGCCAGATAACTAAACTGTCAGAAATATTCACTTTTGCAATATTAAGTTGCCAACGATTTGTTTTAGGCTCTATTACAGGGCGTGATACATCTTTAGCAGAAGAAGACGTGGTTTTAGAAACGGGTTGGCTTTCTGGTGTTTGTAATACAACTGCGCCTTTAAGCATGACTTCTTTCACTTCTAGTTGATGAGAAAGAAGTGGCCAAAGTTCAACATCTAATCGCATATTATCAGCTGCAATGAGTGGCTTTTCAGCACCTGGTGCAGTTAATGACATTTTACCACTGATAATGCTCAATTTTGGCCATACATGCCAACGCATATCATCTTGTAACGTCAGTTTATAACCACTTTGCTTTTCAACCCGTTCTATCAGATATCCACGAAAATCATTAGGGTTAATGAGTAAAACTAACGTCGTTAAGCCTGCCGAAATAACCACAAGCAAAATAGCCAGTGTTGTCAAAAACCTTTTCATATAATTACCCGCTTAGTGAAATCTGATAATAACGATGATAAATAAAGACAATTAGTCTTCACTAATCCGACTACCTACTGCACCATGTTGATTTTTATATTTCGCATCTTGGCGACGATTATAAGGCCTATCAGCAGGACCCGACATAGGTTCAAAGCTAAGAGCGCCAATCACCATACCCGGTCTTAATGCTAATGGCAGTTTACCTGAGTTGAAAAACTCCAGTACGATTTGACCATGCCAACCTGGATCAATTCGGTGTGCAGTAACATGTACCATTAGGCCTAATCTTGCTAGCGAAGAACGACCATCTAACCAGCCAACCACATTATCAGGTAATGTGACAGACTCAAGCGTGACTGCTAATGCAAGCTCTCCTGGATGTAAATAGAATGCTTCACCTTCTGGTAAAACAATTTCATCACTCATTACTCGCTCTAGTGCCGCATTAACTTCTGCTTTAGGTCCACTAAGATCAATATAAGGCGCGGTATGTCCTTGGAAAACACGAAATTGGTTACCTAAGCGAACATCTGCTGTTGCGCCGTTAATTCGCTCGACAGGCGGGCGGGGTTCAATGACTAATTTCCCTTGATCTAGCCACTGAATAATATCACGGTCGCATAATCGCATTTTATATCCTTCTTTAAGTTAAATAGGCAGGTTCATCATGCATGAAAGCTGCCCACAAATGAACATAATTATTCGCAAAATTGTCCGATTTTCGCTTTTAGAATATCAATCGCAACACGGTTTTTTCCACCTCTAGGAACAATAATATCGGCATATTGTTTTGAAGGTTCAATAAACTGAAAGAACATAGGACGAACTGTTTTATTATATTGTTCAATAACAGAATCTAAACTACGTCCACGATCATTCACATCACGTTTAATTCGGCGCATTAAGCAAATATCTAATGGCGTATCAACAAAAATGGAAAAATCCATTTCTTCGCGTAAACGCTTATCGGTAAGCAACAAAATACCTTCAATTATAATAACTTTTTTTGGTCTAAATGGAATGGATTGTGCTTTACGGGTGTGTGCAACGTAGTCATATTGGGGAAGTTCAATGGCATTTCCTGCTTTAAGCTCGCACAAATGCTGGTATAAAAGAGCGTGATCCATTGAATTAGGATGGTCATAATTGACCTTATATCGCTCTTCCATCGTTAAATCACTCTGGTCACGATAATAGCAATCTTCTGGTATCACACCGATATTATGATCACCTACTTGAGCTCTTAATTCACGGTAAAGGGTACTGGCAATAAGACTTTTACCTGAAGCAGAGGCTCCAGCGATACCTACAATTGTGCACTGATGTGCTGTGTCAGCCATAATAAGAAAACCTGGTTTAAAATAAAAAAGGGGAATAACGTAATATTCTGTAAATATTACGCTTGCGCCAGATTATAGTTTTGAAATCGCTCAGGTTCCAGCGCAAAACCAGAAATCACTGTGATTTTTGTTAAAAATAGCCATAAATGAAAGATAAAAAAAATGGAAAGTAAGATACTTTCCATTCAAATAAACTATAAATTCAAAGTCTTATATTTTGATTATACTGCGCGAAATGAAATTTCGGTAGGAATGGCATCACCATCCCAATACATTTGTGCAGAAACCGTTGAGGCTATTTCGCGATAAATATCTGCAAATTCGCCTTCAGGATCACGCATTACCGTTGGTTGACCACGGTCTAAATCTTCGCGTAAAGAGATATGCAGTGGAATTTGACCTAATAATTGGCAATGGTATTTTTCAGCCAGTTTAGCCGCACCACCTGTGCCAAAAATAGGCTCGATATGACCACAATTGCTACAAATATGCGCGCTCATGTTTTCAATGATACCTAATACAGGTACATTGACTTTTTTAAACATGACAATCCCTTTCATCGCATCCACCAGCGCAATATCTTGTGGTGTGGTGATAACAACAGCAGCAGTCACTGGAATATTTTGTGATAACGTCAGTTGAATATCCCCCGTTCCTGGTGGCATATCGATAACAAGGTAATCTAAATCAGGCCATAAGGTATCTTGGAGCATCTGCATAAGTGCCTTGCTCGCCATAGGACCACGCCATACCATTGCGTTATCGTCAGTCACTAAATACCCAATAGAGTTAGTCGCTAACCCATAAGCCATAATTGGCGCCATGTGTTGTCCATCAGGGGATGTTGGACGTTCCATCGTTGTGCCAAGCATATTGGGAATTGAAGGACCGTAAATATCAGCATCAAGAATACCTACTTTAGCACCTTCTTGAGCAAGTGCTAATGCAAGGTTAACTGCTGTGCTTGATTTACCCACACCGCCTTTACCTGAGCTCACAGCAAGAATATTACGGACACCATTAATACCAGGAAGATCATTTGCTCTGCGTAGTGTTGAAATATTATGCTTTAGTTTCCATTCAATGGCACTAGCACCTGTAATATTTCTTAGCTCAGCCGTTTTTTCTTCTATAAGCATTTGGAAAGGTTTTTTCCAAACAAAAGGCATGACTAGTTCAATATGAAGAACATCGTCAATCATTGTGCACTGATGTAATGCTTTTAGTGATATCAGATTACGTTTCAATGTCGGGTGTTCAAAAGTAGACAAGACGCCTGAAATTTTTTCTTTCAGAATCTCAGGGGTGGTCTGCTCGGGGGATTTATCACTCATCCCGGCTCCTCTCGTTTTCTTTATTTATTAAATAGTGAGTCTTTTCATTATACCAGATAGTCAATGGCTTCGATAATGCCTTGTCTCAATTTGCCAACGAATATTTCTCTTGCAAAAACTCGTTGATTACCCTAGCGACATCAAGACGGATAGGTTAACATCAAAGTCCCTTTTATTAATTTATGGAAGTAAGATCCTTACTATGTCTCACGTCGCGAATAAATTACTGGTAACCTGTGCGTTACCATATGCTAACGGTTCAATTCATCTTGGTCATATGCTTGAGCACATTCAGGCTGATATCTGGGTCCGTTATCACCGAATGCGCGGCAAAGAGGTTCATTTTATCTGCGCTGATGATGCCCATGGTACCCCTATTATGCTGAAAGCTCAGCAATTGGGAATTAGCCCAGAAGCAATGATTGAAGAAATGAGCAAAGAGCATCAACAGGATTTTGCTGGCTTTAATATTAGTTATGATAACTATCACTCAACACACAGTGAAGAGAACAAACAGTTATCAGAAAAGATTTATTTAGCCCTCAAAAAGAACGGTCATATTAAAAGTAAAACCATTTCTCAGCTTTATGATGAAGAAAAAGGTATGTTTCTTCCTGACCGTTTTGTGAAAGGTACTTGTCCTAAATGTAAAGCACCAGATCAATATGGTGATAACTGTGAAGTTTGTGGATCAACCTATAGCCCTACAGAGCTGATTGAGCCTCGCTCTGTCGTTTCTGGTTCAACGCCAGTTATGCGTGAAACAGAACACTACTTCTTTGATTTACCGGCATTTAGCGATATGTTACAAGCTTGGATACGCTCTGGCGCATTACAAGAACAAGTCGCTAATAAGATGCAAGAGTGGTTTGACAGTGGTTTACACCAATGGGATATCACGCGTGATGCGCCTTATTTTGGCTTTGAAATCCCAGATGCACCAGGTAAATACTTTTATGTGTGGCTTGATGCACCAATTGGCTACATGGGCTCATTTATGAATCTATGTGAAAAACGGGGTGATCTAAACTTTGATGAATATTGGAATAAAGACAGCAAAACAGATCTTTATCACTTTATCGGTAAAGATATCGTCTATTTCCACAGCTTATTCTGGCCTGCCATGTTAGAAGGTAGTGAATACCGTAAACCAACCAATCTTTTTGTTCATGGTTATATCACGGTTAATGGCGCGAAAATGTCAAAATCACGGGGTACTTTTATTACAGCACGTGCTTATCTTGATCATTTTGATGCTGATTGCTTACGTTATTACTATGCTGCAAAACTCTCTTCTCGTATTGATGATATCGATTTAAATCTTGAAGATTTTGTTCAACGCGTTAATAGTGATATCGTCAATAAAGTGGTTAATCTTGCATCACGTACTGCGGGTTTTATCAATAAACGTTTTGATGGAAAATTAGCGCAAACGTTAGACGACCCAAAACTGTATCAGCACTTTGTTGATATGAAAGAAAATATTTCTCATGCTTTTGAAAGCCGTGAATTTGGTAAAGCGATTCGTGAAATTATGGCATTAGCCGATGAAGCTAACCGTTATATTGACGAAAAAGCGCCGTGGGTTGTTGCCAAACAAGAAGGTCAAGATGCTCAATTACAAGCTATCTGCACCATGGGTATTAACTTATTCCGTGTGTTAATGACTTATCTAAAACCTATTCTGCCTTCATTAACAGAGCGTTCTGAAGCGTTCTTACAAACTGAATTAACCTGGGATGGTTTATCTAAACCATTATTAGGCTGTGAGATCACTCAATTTAAAGCATTATTTAATCGTATTGATATGGATAAAGCTGATGCAATGGTTGAAGCGTCTAAAAGCACTATCGCGCCTGTAACCCAAGTGACAGGACCATTAGCAGATTTCCCAATTCAAGACACTATCAAGTTTGATGATTTCGCAAAAATTGATATGCGAATTGCTGAAATTAAGCAAGCCGATTTTGTTGAGGGCTCAGATAAACTGCTAAGATTAATACTCGATTTAGGTGGCGAAACTCGACAAGTCTTTTCTGGCATTCGCAGTGCTTACCCTTCACCTAAAGTATTAGAAGGTCGCTTAACTGTGATGGTGGCAAATCTAGCACCTCGTAAAATGCGCTTTGGTATGTCAGAAGGTATGGTTATGGCAGCAGGATCTGGTGGAGAAGATATTTTCTTACTCAGCCCAGACAGTGGTGCGAAGCCAGGTCAGCAAGTTAAATAACCAAAAGTTATTTATCTAAAAAGAATTGAGCGGGTTTTGCTAAAAGACCCGCTCTTTTTTTATTGTGACCAATAGCACACTTTTAAAATTGGTGTATGATTAACACGTCACTTCATTTAGGACACTTAATTTATGAAACTAAAACGGGTGCGGATTACTCTTTGGCACTATTTACGATCTTTTGTCGTGTTATATCTCTGCCTTTTTGCCGGTAATCTTATTTCTGCCCTTCTCCCTTTTTCAGTACCAGGTAGTATTGTCGGCTTACTTATTCTTTTCGGTTTACTTGCTTTTCAGCTTATCCCTTTACGTTGGGTTAAACCTGGCGCAAATATATTGCTAAAAAATATGTCATTACTCTTTATTCCGATTGGTGTCGGTGTAATGAACTATTATGGATTATTAAGCCAACAACTTTTCCCTATTGTATTAGCATGCGTTGTCAGCACCTTTGCTGTAATGGCGTTGGTTGCTTATTGCTCACACTTTATTCACCGTGAACGTGTGATTATTGGTGCACAGCCTGATATCGTGGACGATATTGTCACTACAGATCCTCAAGAAGAAAATAAGACAATAAGTGAGAATAAAAAATGTTAATGCTAATGAATATTTGGTGGTCATTACCATTGACCATTATTATCTTTTACTTGGCGCGTAAACTCGCAGCACGATATAAAATTCCTATTTTAAATCCGCTATTAATGGGTATTGTCGTTATTATTCCTATCCTTTTATTAACACATACCTCTTATGACGACTATTTTGCTGGTAGCCGTATATTAAATGATTTATTACAGCCTGCCGTTGTTGCCTTAGCGATTCCTCTATATCAACAACTTCATCAAATTCGTGCACAGTGGAAATCACTTATAAGTATCTGCTTTATTGGTAGTGTTGCTGCCATGGTCAGTGGTACTGCTATTGCATTATGGGCAGGTGCTACACCTGAAATAGCAGCATCTATTCTTCCAAAATCAGTCACAACGCCAATTGCAATGGCAGTTGCTGAATCTATTGGTGGGATTCCCGCTGTCAGTGCGGCTTGTGTTATTGCTGTAGGTATCTTAGGTGCTATTTTTGGTCATACCTTATTTAAGCTTTTACGAATTCCTACACACGCATCACGTGGCTTAGCTATGGGAACCGTTTCTCATGCTGTAGGTACAGCAAGGGCGGCTGAAATTGACTATATTGAAGGGGCTTATAGCTCTTTAGCATTAATGACATGCGGTATAATTACTTCATTAACCGCACCTTTTATCTTCCCTTTTATTCTTCATCTTTTTGCTTAATCAATTTCTATCACCCATTATTTATAAAGTGAATCATATAAATAATGGGTGAGTGACTACCAAAATAGTCAACTCGCTAACATGTAGCCTATTTTTATTCTTCTATTTTTTATTTTTTTTTCGTGAAAAAGTTGAAAATTTTGAGACAAGCCTCTCAATTAATAAAATCGTTGCAATAATTTCATGATAAATATGACTTTAATCACATTTATCAGTAGGTAAAGATGACTAGGATCTTATAAAATAGCAAGACTAATGGGAGACTCATGTATGCATACTCGTTTTAAAGCCATTTGGCCAGATTTATCCCCTCAATTACAACACGCCCTTGCGCCTTATGTTGAGCAGGATGAATTTCCTGCTATGTTCACTGTAGAGCAAGTCAATGCCATAAAAACACAGTTACAATGTAATGATGATGCCTTAGCTCTCGCACTATTACCTGTTGCGGCAGCCTGTGCTGTTACCCCTATTTCTCATTTTAATGTCGGTGCAATAGCTCGTGGTGAAAGCGGTAATCTCTATTTTGGTGCCAATATGGAATTTTCAGGCGCACCACTGCAACAAACCGTTCATGCTGAACAAAGTGCTGTAACCCATGCTTGGTTAAAAGGCGAATCTCGTTTATCTGCAATTACCGTCAATTACACGCCTTGTGGTCATTGTCGCCAATTTATGAATGAATTAAATAGTGGCACACAAATTGAAATTCATTTGCCAGGTAGAAAGCCTGCAACATTAGGTGATTATTTACCTGATAGCTTTGGCCCTAAAGATCTCAATATTAGCACTCTTCTTATGGATAAAGTCGATCATCACTATCAAGTCGATAATCCTGATGAATTGGTGAAACTGGCTCTGCAAGCAATGAATCGTAGCCATGCGCCTTATAGCGAATCACATAGTGGTATTGCTGTCCAAATGAAAAATGGCAAGCAATTTCAAGGAAGTTATGCTGAAAATGCGGCATTTAATCCTAGCATGCCACCATTACAAGCTGTTCTAATTGCATTAAATATGGCTGGAGAATCAGTAATGGATATTATATCTGCTGTGCTTATCGAAAAATCATCAGCAACCTTAACACAATGGGATGCAACTCAAGCCACATTAAGAACATTAGGTTGTCAGAAAATAGAGCGAATAACCCTTTAAAAAGTCATCGTAAT
>NZ_LXEN01000134.1 GCF_001654855.1 Proteus myxofaciens ATCC 19692 | reverse complement strand
AAAAAAATTATATTTTAAATATTTCCTAATATTGACCTTCAAATAAAGCATCTGTCTGAAATTTTGGCTGATGCTTATCTAAAATTTTATTAAATTTAGTATCTATCTCTCATTTTTAGATATAAAAATCGCAAAAAAGTAACATAAGTTGTACATGTTTTTATTATTTTGTAGGATCTAATACTGTCATGTGACTAAATTGCCTTACAAGAGTATTTTTCATGGAACTGGAACACGAAAGTAAACGCCCGCTGTATATCCCGTATGCAGGCCCTATCCTGCTTGAATTTCCACTGTTAAATAAAGGTAGCGCTTTTAGCGAGGAAGAACGCAGTACTTTTAATCTACATGGATTACTGCCAGAAGCAGTTGAATCTATTGAAGAACAAGTCGAACGTGCTTATCGCCAATATCTTGATTTTAAAAATGATAACGATAAACATATCTATCTTAGAAATATTCAAGATACCAACGAAACTCTCTTTTACCGTTTATTAGAAGCTCATCTAACTGAAATGATGCCCATCATTTATACTCCTACTGTGGGTGAAGCTTGTGAACACTTCTCTGATATTTATCGTCGAGCTCGTGGCTTATTTATCTCTTATCCTAATCGTGCCAATATCGACGATATGCTACAAAACGCCACAAAACAAAATGTAAAAGTGATTGTGGTAACTGATGGCGAACGCATTTTAGGCTTAGGTGATCAGGGTATCGGTGGTATGGGTATCCCTATTGGTAAACTCTCTCTCTATACAGCATGTGGCGGTATCAGCCCTGCTTATACATTACCTGTTGTTCTTGATGTGGGTACTAATAATCCTCAACGCTTAAACGACCCTCTTTATATGGGATGGCGTCATCCTCGTATTACCGGTGATGAATATAACGAATTTGTTGATGAATTTATCCAAGCGGTTAAACGTCGTTGGCCAAATGTATTGTTGCAATTTGAAGACTTTGCACAAAAAAATGCCATGCCTTTACTTAGCCGTTATCGTGATGAATTATGTTGCTTTAATGATGATATACAAGGTACTGCCGCAGTCACACTAGGTAGCTTAATTGCCGCTAGTCGTGCCGCAGGTCGCCCTTTAAAAGATCAAAAAGTGACATTCTTAGGCGCAGGTTCTGCCGGTTGTGGTATTGCAGAACAAATCATTGCACAAATGAAGTCTGAAGGGCTAAGTGATGAACAAGCACGCGCTCGTATCTTTATGGTTGATAGATTTGGTTTACTGACTGATAAATTGCCGAATTTACTCGATTTCCAAAGTAAATTGACTCAAAAAAGTGAAGCAATCGCTGATTGGCAAACAGAAAGTGATGCTATATCTCTGTTAGAAGTCGTAAAAAACGCACAACCAACCATTTTAATTGGTGTTTCAGGTCAAGCGGGTCTTTTCACTGAAGAAATTATTCGTGAACTGCATAAGCACTGTGATCGCCCTATCGTCATGCCATTATCTAATCCAACATCACGCGTTGAAGCGCGTCCTGAAGATATTATTAATTGGACTGATGGACAAGCATTGGTTGCGACAGGAAGCCCTTTTGCACCTGTAATATACAAAGAGAAAGAGTACCCTATTGCACAATGTAATAACTCTTATATCTTCCCTGGCATTGGCTTAGGTGTGATTGCGTGTGGTGCTAAACGCGTCACTGATGCAATGCTTATGGTTGCCAGTCGTGCACTTGCCGATTGTTCACCAATGGCAAAAGATGGTGAAGGCTCGTTATTACCATTGCTTTCTGATATTCAACAAGTTTCTCGTTATATTGCAAAACAAGTGGCAAAAGAAGCCCAAGTACAAGGTGTTGCAACTGTCACCTCAGATTCTGCATTAGAAGAAGCTATTGAGCGTAATTATTGGAAACCGTTTTATCGTATCTATAAAAGAACTTCATTCTAGATATGCTTAACTGAATAAGTTGTATTCTGAAAAGCGTGTTATCAAGAGTAATAATGCGCTTTTTTCTTGCTTCCCTTACTTAGCTCAAGTAGCCTCTATCTCATTGAAGAAATGTGTCATAAAGGCAAGGACATGCTCAAACGTCTCATTTACTTATTTTTATTCTTAGCATTTATTTCTGCTGCGATATTAATTGCCTGTGATCGTTGGATAGGCATCAAGACAAATCCTTATATCTTTGAAGATGTTGAAACCCTACCCGCTAAAAAAGTGGGAATGGTCTTAGGAACATCAAAATACTATACCAGTGGATATATTAATCAGTTTTACCAATATCGTATTCAAGGTGCTGTAAATGCGTATAACAGCGGAAAGGTTCAGTACTTACTATTAAGCGGTGACAACGCGCAGCATAGTTATAATGAACCAAATACAATGCGTAAAGATCTGATTAAAGCGGGTATACCGGCTTCACGTATTGTGATGGATTTTGCTGGATTTAGAACACTGGATTCTGTTGTGCGTACTAAAGAGGTTTTTGGTACTGATGGCTTTACAATTATTACGCAACGCTTTCACTGTGAACGTGCTGTATTTATTGCTCTAGAAAAAGGCATTGATGCACAATGTTTTGCCGTAGCATCACCAAAAACAATGTTTAAAGTTCGAACTCGCGAAGTTTTAGCAAGAGCAGGGGCATTAGTTGACCTTTATATTCTAAAACGGGAACCTCGCTTTTTAGGGCCGCCAGAAGCTATTCCTGCTGTACATACTATTCCTGATACAATGAAAGGTTATCCTGCGGTATCTCCTGAAGAAGTGGAATCACTTCCTCTAAATAAAAGAAATATTGAGAATTCAGAACAAAAGCCCGTAAAAAAAAGCAATAATAAAAATGTAGAACAAAAACCAGCAGAAGAAAATAGCGAAAAACCCTATTAGCGATGTTGTGCTAATAGCCTTGTCGCTTTACGCCAGCACCATTCTATAGGGCCTTGTTGAAAATAACGTAACCAGCACACAGCAAAAATAATATTTACTGTCCAAATAAGCACAACAAAAGGCAGTAATTCAGGCAAGGTAAATTGCTCAAATAACCCGAGACGTTGAAATAAAGTAATACCAAAAATACTTTGCATTAAATAAATAGTGAGAGCCATTTTACCAACACATCGTAATGCATATACAACAACGCTATTTTCAATTAAAGGCCAGCTCCAATAAAGTAATGCTATATAACCTATACTTTGGAAAACCTGAATAAGCATAGTTAAAGGTTGAGCAATAATAGCAGACCAGTTGTAATTCCAATCATAATAATAATCCGCCACGACAATCATAGATTGCAACGTTAAGCTAATAGCTAAAAAATAAACGGCAATATAACCATAATGTGTACGACTAAATTGCTTTTTCAGCCAGCCTGATTTCATTAATGCAGCCCCCATCAACATAGCCCCAATTAAAAACCAGCTATATTGGCGAACTAAATTAAATACAAATAAGCTCAGCTCATCCCAGCGATATAATAGTGTTGTGGCATAATCTCCCGTTTTCCACATTGATTCAGCAAGCTTAGAATAAGGCGTGCTAAACCAGACTACATCAGCAAAATGACGATAGTGATAAAATAAAAAAACGAGAATAATTGCACCAATAAAATAGAGACTAGCCCCTAAAATAAATTGACGTTTCGCACATAAAGAAT
>NZ_LXEN01000133.1 GCF_001654855.1 Proteus myxofaciens ATCC 19692 | reverse complement strand
AGCGGTTTGTTATCCCTTAATGAAGCGTTAGAAAAACTACTTGAAAAACCGGTGGCAATTAACGACACCCTTATCATTCCACTTAATAATGCGGCAGGTTATATTTTAAGTGAAGATATTATCTCACCAATAAATGTTCCTCCATTTGATAATTCCGCCATGGATGGTTATGGTCTACGTTACTCCGATTTAGGTATTCAAGCCCCCCTTCCAATGGCAGGAAAAGCCTTTGCAGGTGTTCCTTTTGACGGTGAATTACTCAAAGGGCAATGCGTAAGAATAATGACAGGTGCGATGGTACCAACAGGTGTTGATACCATTATTATGCAAGAAGAAGCCGAAGTCACAGAAGAAGGCATACATTTTCCTTATCCAGTAAAACAAGGACAAAATATTCGTCGCATGGGTGAAGATATCAAACAAAATGATATCGTTTTACCTGCTGGTACTCAGTTATCTACAGCCCAATTACCGCTTATCGCCTCTTTAGGTATCGCCAACATTCGTGTTTATCGCCCTTTAAAAGTCGCTGTTTTTTCTACAGGTGATGAGCTACAAACTATTGGTCAACCTTTAAATGCAGGTCAAATATACGATACTAATCGTTTTGCAGTCCGTTTAATGCTTGAAAAACTAGGTTGTGATGTTTTAGATCTTGGCGTAGTCCCAGATAATCCTGATACATTGCGTGAAACCTTTAAAAAAGCGGACCAAGAAGCCGATTTAGTCATCAGTAGCGGTGGCGTTTCTGTTGGTGAAGCGGATTACACAAAACAAATACTCGATGAAATCGGTGAAATCGGTTTTTGGAAATTAGCAATAAAACCTGGTAAACCTTTTGCTTTTGGTAAATTGCATAATGCATGGTTCTGTGGATTACCAGGCAACCCTGTTTCTGCAACAGTGACTTTTTATCAACTTGTGCAACCACTTATTGCTCGTTTATCGGGTTTTAGCCTTTGGAAAGCACCACAACGTTTCCATGCTATCACTCAATCGCCATTGAAAAAGTCCGCAGGTCGCCTTGATTTTCAGCGCGGATATGCAAGTGTGAATGCACAAGGTGAATGGCAGGTAGCAACAACTGGGCATCAAGGCTCACATATCTATAGCTCTTTTAGCGCAGCAAACTGTTTTATCGTTTTAGAACGTGAACGCGGTAAAGTTGAAGCTGGCGAAACTGTCACTATTGAGTTATTTAATCCTCTCTTAAAAAGTGAATAGTCTTTATGAGCAAGAAACTCCCCAATATAGAATTAACGGATGAAGAGGCACTTCGCTATAATCGGCAAATTGTCTTAAGAGGATTTGATTTTGATGGGCAAGAAGCATTAAAAAGTGCAAAAGTCCTGATTGTCGGTGTGGGTGGGTTAGGATGTAGTGCGTCGCAATACTTAGCGGCTGCGGGTGTTGGTCAATTAACATTATTAGATTTTGATACAGTTTCACTGTCTAACCTTCAACGCCAAATATTGCATCGTGATACAACCATTGGTCAGCCCAAAGTGTTATCAGCAAAAACGACATTAACTGCAATTAATCCTCATGTTGAGATAAAAACGGTTGAGGCATTACTTGATGATGATAAGTTAAATACATTAATTAGCGAGCACATGATTGTGCTTGATTGCACTGATAATGTAGCAATACGTGAACAACTTAATCGCCTTTGTTTTCAACAAAGAAAGCCTCTTATTTCAGGGGCTGCGATTAGAATGGAAGGACAAATCAGTGTATTTACTTATCAAGCAGATGAACCTTGCTATCGTTGTCTTAGCCATCTTTTTGGGGATAGCGCATTAAGCTGTGTAGAAGCGGGTATAATGGCTCCTGTTGTGGGTACAATCGGCACATTACAAGCTATTGAAGCCATAAAATATTTAACGGGATATGGCGAAAATCTTAAAGGTAAGGTGTTAATCTTTGACGCAATGCAGATGAAATTTCGTGAATTTAACCTACCTAAAAATCCACATTGTAATGTGTGCTCAGCGACTCGGCCTGACAATTAATTTTATTTTCAATCAGTTGTATAGGGGGTTTTATCAAAGATCCCCTATCACTTCTTAAACCTAATTTCGTTAACTTATTACAATACACGTGTAGTATTCAACCTTATTTAAATCTAATATGCCCTCCATTCGCGATAAAAGGATATATCAAACATTACTGACAGCATCAGCAAAACGCTATAAAAGCAACACAAGGTAAAATAATGACTCATCAATTTGCACAAACTCTCTATTACAACGGGCAGATTTATACCGCTGATCCTCAAAATAAAATAACCGACGCTATTGCGATTTCAGAAGGTATTATTATTGCCACAGGAACAAAATCGCAACTTCTCGCATTTTGCAATGAACATACTGAGCAAATTGATTTACAAGGCAAAATGATGATGCCAGGGATCATTGATGCGCATATGCATCCGTTTTGGGGTGGTGCTACCCTTGTTGGCTGTCATCTTGATTATCAATCGCTGTCAATTGATGAAATTTTGCAACGTATTCAGTGCTATCTTGATGATAACGTTATTGATAATGATACTCAGTGGCTAAAAGTATCAGCTTGGTATCGTGAAGGTATGCAGCCAGAAGGTGTACAAATGACACGATATCATCTTGATACACTTAATACTCAGCGCCCTATTTTACTATTTTCAAGTGATTGCCATAGTGTTTTAGCTAATTCTCGTGCGCTTGCTATGCTTGATATTACCGCAGATACGCCTGATCCCTCAGATGGTAATATTGAACGTGAAGCAGATGGAACGCCAATCGGTATTCTTGAGGATGCACCAGCAATGCAAGCCATTGATAGCTTGCCACCACTCACAAAAGAACAGAATTTACACATTGCGCGTTATGTTCAAAAATTGCTGAATAAGCAAGGTGTTACTACCATTATGGATGCTCGCGTTGGTGAGCCACAATTACGTGCCTTCAATACCTTAAGAGATAACGGTGAGCTGACACTGCGTATTGAAAATGCGGTAGAAATCACCCCTGATGATGTACCTAACGTTGATGCAATCCCTAATGCAGTTCATCATGCGATAACACGTTTTGCAAAGTGGCATCAAATCAGCCGAGATGCACAACCTAGTGTTGCTATTCGCCATGTTAAACTCTTCCTTGATGGTGTTTTACAAGCCCCTATCATGACGGCACGATTGCACACGCCCTATCGTATTAATGTCGGTACTGATGAAACACCCCATTGGCAAGATTCTGAGCATATTGGCGATCTTTATTTTTCACCGAATATCTTAAATCCATTACTCACTGAAATTAGTCGCGCTGGCTATCATCCTCATATTCATACCGTGGCTGAAGGTGCAATTAGCGTTGCGCTTGATGCGATTAGTGAAATGCGCAAAGCCTTACCAGAAAAAGATATTAGACCGGGTCTTGCTCATAATGAATTGATGTGTGAAAAAGATTACGCTCGATTTGCACAATTAAACGTTTATCCTTTTCTTTCGTTTCAATGGGCGGCGGTTGACCAAATTAATATTGATAAAGATATTGAAATGCTAGGTCGTGAGCGATTTAATTTTATGGAAACCGCAGGTAAATTTATTGACTCCGGCGTTACTGTCGCATTTGGTAGTGATTGGCCCATTGATCCTTTAAATGAATGGTATGATTTTAAAGTCGCTATGACGCGTCAAAAAGACGCCACATCACCAAGACTTGATAATGATCGTAATCTGACCTTAATTGAAGTTTTACGCGCAGCCACCATTAATGCCGCTCATGCACTCGATATGGAACATCAGATTGGTTCATTAGAAGCTGGGAAATTTGCTGACTTAATCATTTTAGATAGATCTCTGTTTGAAATACCACCAAAAGAGATTGAAAATGTCCAAGTATTGTGTACGATTATTGCGGGGAAACCCACAATTTAGCTGAATAATATAATTAATAAACCCGCCTAATAAAGCTATTCTTAGCTTCATCTCAGAGCGGATTTATTTATTTTTATATTTATAACAAAGCAATACCCATTACTGTACTCACTTCAAGTAAACCTTCTTTCTTATAAAAACGCTTCGCTTGTTCATTTTCAGCAAGTACCGATAATTCGAGATGCGTTAATTGTTTAGATATCGCCCACTTTTTGATATCATTTAATAATAAATGACCAATACCTTGACTTTGCATTAATGGATCAACAGCAATATCATAAATATAAGCATATTTTCGTTGTACTAAACAATTAAATAAAGGCGTTTCTTGAATTTGCGCCACACTAAACCCAACGATTTTGTTATCTAACTCAGCGACTAATAGATGAAATTTATCATTTTTAATACCATTAAGAATAAAGGCTTCATCTTGTTTACCCGGCTTTAATCTATCAGGTTGTAATTTCGCCATTTGCGTAAATAAATAATGATAGAGCCCATTAATCTCTGCCACATCATACGTTTTAGCTTCTCTAATGATGATCATTTTAGCCTTTATTTATCGTAAGTTTTTACCGCGGGTGCCTGATAAGTAGTAAATTTATCCAATAATGCACTAGATGATTGCTCAACAATGGCCATAGTACGGTATTTTTCATGTAAAAATTTTTCATCTGCCATTTTATCTATCATCATTAATAATGGATCGTAAAACTGATTAATATTTAAAATGCCCAAAGGTTTTTTATGAAGACCAATTTGGCTCCATGTAAAAACTTCACTAAATTCTTCTAATGTACCAAAGCCACCGGGTAGTGCGACAAAACCATCAGCTAGCTCAATCATTTTATTTTTGCGTTGATGCATTGTGTCAACAATATGTAACTCAGTCAGATTTTTATGAGAAATTTCTCGTCCTTCTAATAAAGTAGGAATAACACCAATAACCTTTCCTCCCTCTTGCAATATTGTATCTGCAAGCGTTCCCATTATTCCAACACTAGCACCACCATAAACTAAAGTAATATCACGTTTAACAAGTTCCTTGGCAAAAATGATTGCTTGTTCTTTATAAATAGGGGATGCACCTAAACTTGAACCACAATACACAGCGATACGTTCTATTTTATTCATTGTTATATTTTTCCTTAACACGTTAAAAAATAAAAATTATACGTGAGCAAGTATAGATTAAACAGGTCAAAACATTTATTTTTTATAAAACATATTGCTATTAAATTTAATTGCCTATTTATTAGTGCATAGCGTGTAATTATTAATTTAATTAAATATTTCATTCTTTGGGTTAAATTAAAAATAGAACATTAAATAAATAATCAATTAAAGATACATTTAAAAATAATTATATTAAAAGTCATGTTTTTATTCTATATTATGCGATCCTTTGTTATATAGGATAACAGAGCCAAAATTGATTATTGACGAGGTTTTTCAGAATGTTGTCAGCCAGACACTCAGCTAAATTGCAGGTTTTTTATCCTGTTCTTCTTTTGCTTCTTTCAATGCTTTCAATTCAGTGTGGTGCATCACTGGCAAAAAGCTTATTCCCAGTGATTGGCGCTCCTGCTGTGACTGCATTGCGATTATTACTTGGCACGCTGATCCTCTTTATTATTTTTAAACCTTGGCGTATTAAATTTACACGAAAAACATTAATGCCACTCTTTTTATATGGTTTGTCTTTGGGTGCAATGAATTATCTATTTTATCTTGCACTAGAAACTATCCCTTTAGGTATTGCCGTTGCACTTGAATTTACAGGCCCTTTAGCTGTTGCTATGTTTTCTTCTCGTAGAGCTATTGATTTTTTATGGATTATCTTAGTTATTGCAGGATTAGGATTATTACTTCCTATTGGCGATAATGTTAGTGGGCTTGATCCACTAGGTATTATATATGCGCTAGGTGCAGGAGTGGGTTGGGCACTCTATATTGTATTCGGACAACGTGCAGGAAAAGGCTATGGTGCAGCAACTGTATCTGTTGGCTCTTTAATTGCTGCATTTATCTTTTTCCCTATTGGTATGTTACAAAGTAGCCCTGATTTAGTATTTAGCTGGTCTATCTTACCCATTGCATTGGCAATTGCTATTCTATCTACCGCATTTCCTTACACATTAGAAATGATTGCATTAACGCGATTACCTGCAAAAACTTTCGGTACATTAATGAGCTTAGAACCTTGTATGGGTGCTTTTATTGGAATTATTTTTCTTCATGAACATTTAACATTAATACAATGGCTTGCACTAGCATCTATTGTTATTGCCTCTATTGGCTCTACAACAACGATGAAGCGTAAAACAAAAATCCAAGAAGTGAATTAATATTTTTATCCATACAATTTATTGGCTTATAAATATAAAATAAAAGGGATCTTCAAATCCCTTTTACTTATTTAATAATAAC
>NZ_LXEN01000132.1 GCF_001654855.1 Proteus myxofaciens ATCC 19692 | reverse complement strand
TTAGTCAAATCCACACCTTCAACTCTGCTTTATACACGTAATAATGTTGATGACAGTGTAAAACTACATGCAATTGAATTATTACAGCAGATGGTCACACAGTTTATTGATTTATCACTTATCACAAAACAAGCTCACTGGAATATGCGTGGTAGAAACTTTATTTCTGTACACGAAATGGTTGATGGCTTCCGCGATACTATTAATGAGCATACTGATGAATTTGCAGAGCGTGTTGTTCAACTCGGTGGCACTGTATTAGGTACAGCGCAAACAGTAAGCAAAAAAACGCCGTTAAAAGCTTATCCTCTTGATATTCATGATGTACAAGAGCATCTTAAAGCACTAGCAGATCGCTATGCTATCGTTGCTAATGATATTCGTAAAGCAATTGATGAAGTAGAAGATGAAGATACAGCTGATATGTTTACCGCTGCATCACGTGATCTAGATAAATTCTTATGGTTTATCGAAGCAAATATTGAAAATTAATTTGCTGAAAAATATTATTATCACTCTAGAGAGGCTGCCTTTATGGCAGTCTTTTTATCTTTGTATGATGATTAGTCAATATTAGGGACATCCGGCTGATAAATAGGAAAAATGGGTAATGCATTAAGCAAACGCGAACCGTAACTTTTCGTTAATAATCGCCTATCATAAATAATAATTTCACCACTACAATGATGGCTACGAATAAGACGCCCTACTTGCTGAATTAAATTAAATGAAGCACTAGGCAAGCTTTGCACTTCAAAAGGATAGCGTTTTAGCGATTTTAGCCATTCACCTTCTGTGATAATGACAGGATCGGTAACTGGTGGAAATGCGATTTTATGAATATGCACTTGGGTTAAATAATCCCCTTTTAAATCTAACCCTTCTGCGAAAGATTGTAATCCTATCAATACACTATTATCACCAGCATCGATACGTTTACAATGAGTTTCAACAAGACGATAACGTGGTTGATCACCTTGTACTAATAAGCATAAACGTAAATCTTTCACCTCTTCTAAAAAACCATCCATTGCACGTTGGCTACTAAAAAGAACAAGTTGCCCACGATGATTATTTTGCGTCATTTCATATCTAAAATAACGGGCCATCTCTTTTAAATGTTCACGCTCATTATTCATTGTTGGCTCATAACGCATTTTGGGGATCACTAATTTCCCTTGTTTTTCATGCATAAAAGGCGATGACAGCGTCATAAAACGATCGTCAAAATGCTCACTCAACCCTGTTAGTTCTTGAATACGCGAGAAACTATTTAGCGAGCGTAATGTGGCTGATGTAATAACCACATGAGGAATATTACGCCACAATAATTGAGTTAGCTGTTCACTAACACGAATACCTGCACAATGAAAATGAAGATGTGATTGTTTTTTGTCATAACGTCGGGTTAACCATTTAGAAACAGGCGCTTGTGAGCTTTGCGCCAAAGTAGCCAATCGCCATAACTTAGACATATTTTCTAAATAACCCACTATTCTGCTGGTAGTTAAAATAGCACGATGTAAACGTACCACATCTTCTTTAGCA
This sequence comes from Proteus myxofaciens ATCC 19692, assembly GCF_001654855.1. GTDB lineage: Bacteria > Pseudomonadota > Gammaproteobacteria > Enterobacterales > Enterobacteriaceae > Proteus > Proteus myxofaciens. Next base: position 25,083 of record NZ_LXEN01000132.1, on the reverse strand, counting down.
GTACGTTCTGTTAAATCATTTAAAATAGATTCACATAATCCTTTAAGTGCATCGGTTAATTTAAAGAGTGACTGACAACTTAATGCGAGTTGTTCTGGTAATTCACCTAAAGGAAAAAGATATTCATCTTGTTTACTGCGTTCTGGTAATAAAGCGTTCGTGAAAGTATCAAGTTCCTGATAAGTTTCACGTAATTTAGCAATATGGGCATCAAATCGAATAGGATCGGCTAATTTAGGCGGTCTAACAGGAATAAATTGTGCTAAATATTGACTAACATGACGCGTGATATTATCAAGCTGATTATTCAATGATAGTAGCGTAATTTCACCTTCAACTTCTAAAGCATCTCGTGCAACATCGGGGATATGATGCCCTTCATCAAGTACAAGTAATAGATTTTTTGCATCAGGCAAAACAGATTCACTTTCCATTGCCGCCATGACTAACGAGTGATTTGTGATAACAACATCGACTTCATCTATTTCACGGCGAGCAATAAAAAAAGGACACCGATGGTAATACTGACAATTGCGCCCTAAACAATTCATTTTATCTGTACTAATTTTGCGCCATAAACTGTCAGTTAATGCTTTTTTATGATGGTCACGCAAACCATCCCAGCCGAAGCTTGTAAAATCATTCTTTAATTCTTGGCAAATCTCACGCTCAGCACTAGTTGCAACATCAACTTTATCTTCAAGTAAGAACATTAAATCAATTTGCTCGCCTTCTGTGGCACAAATAGCCTCTAAATTGCGAGGACATAAATAACGACCTCGACCAAAAGCACCTGTAAAAGTGAGATCAGGAATAATTTTTTTCAGTAAAGGAAGATCTTTACTGTAAATTTGATCTTGTAATGCAACATTTGCCGTACTGATGATAAGAGGTTTTTTCTCTTCACGGCTCACCGCAATACCGGGAATGAGGTAGGAAAGTGTTTTACCCACGCCAGTTGGCGCTTCAATCACTAAGTGACGCCCTGTCTCATCAGAAAATGTCTTAGCCACCTCAGCAATCATTTGTCGCTGTGGCGCTCGTGGAATAAAGCCATCAATATGCTCTGGTAAGGCTTTATACCACTGACTTATCTGATTTTTTACTGACTGCGAAAGGGACATGATCACTCTATTGCTGATTTAAAAAAGTGCGCTATTGTCTCATAACACTGTATAAAAATCAGTAGTTACCTTTAATCACTCCGCCTTTTAATCAAATTATGAGTTACAACACGAACTTATTGCACTTTGTTATAGATAATTAATTCAAACTTTTTAGTTAATATCGTCATAAAAAAGTCGCTAATTACATTATAAATATATTTATTATCCACAAGATAGAAGACGATTAATAAAACCTTTTCTTTATATGTATAAAAAATACGCCTTTTTAACTCTCGTATTTAACAATAAAACTGACTTAAGACTTGTTTCACCCCCATATATCGATATACTTTTTTGTAACATTCATCTGCACATGACCCCTTTATTATGAAAAAAATAATGATTGTTGTTATCGCACTCCTCGCTTTTGGCTCCCTTGGTGGCGTCTTTCTTGCTGGTTTAAATATTTATACACGTTCAACAACTCCTCATGAACCAGAGCAAACTCAGCAAACCTCGCCAGCACAACAATTCCCTGCAATGCCAGATAGTTCACCATCAACTAAATAAATGAGGTTGTATCGTGGGATCAGATTATTTTGTTACGCCAAAATGGTTATTTGAACATCAACAAGATGCTGATCTTGTTATTCTTGATGTCAGTGCGCCAATGCCAACACAAAACATCGATTATCATCAATGTTATCTTGAGCAACACCTTCCTAACGCTCACTTTTTTAATTTGGATGAAATTGCGGATAAAACAACATCATTACCGCATATGTTACCCTCTGATGCGCTTTTTTCAGACACCTTAACCCAATTAGGTATAACGAATACCACAACAGTTATTTTGTATGATCAAGGTAATTTATTCTCTGCACCTCGTGGCTGGTGGACTTTTACAACGCTAGGCTGTCAAAATGTGCGTATTTTAGCGGGTGGTTTACAAGGTTGGATTAATGCAGGATTTGCCGTTGAACAAGGTAAAATCAGCACGACTCCAGCTAAAACACCTTTTATTGCTCATCGCCATAGTTCGCGCCGTGCTGATAAAGAGGCTCTCATCGAGAATCTAGCAACAAATCACGCACAAGTCGTAGATGCACGTTCAGCAGATAGATTTTATGCCAGAGCTCCAGAGCCTCGCCCTGGCTTACGTGGTGGTCATATTCCTAAAAGCAAAAATGTGCCTTGGGATACGTTAGTCACTCAAGGCACATTAAAAAGTAAAGATGAATTGAAAAAAGCTTTTGAACAAGCGGGTGTTAATTTATCTCAACCGATTATTGTGACTTGTGGCTCAGGCATGACAGCCGCTATCTTATTTTTAGCATTAGCTGTATTAGGTCACTCATCACTCTCTCTTTATGATGGTTCCTGGGCACAATGGGGTGATGAAAATAACACACTACCTTGTAGTTGCTAATATTATCCAAAAAAAAGTAAACCCGCATTATGCGGGTTTATTGTACTGCATTGTTACTATTGGCAATTAACTTGCAAAAATCTTAGCAAGATAAAGCACAACAATGGCACCGATTACAGCAACAATAAAGCTACCAAAATTGAAACCATCGACTTTGCCTTTACCAAAGAAGCTACTAATTGCACCACCCACAACAGCACCAACAATACCTAAAATACAAGTCCAGATAAGACCAATTTCATAAGAGCCGGGCATTAAAAATTTCGCTAATACACCAGCAATTAAACCAAAGATGATCCAAGCAATAATTCCCATAATTCCCCCAAGAATAGTTATGATATAAATACATTTATCTATAAGAGCTACTTTATAAGTGTAATTGGAAATAAGCTTTTTTCCAATTATTGATTATGATCAATAAAATATTCTATTCATGTAAGACGAATATTCTTAGTTTCTTACAAATAAATCGCGTACTTTTCAAAACGCGATAACATCTAACTGCCTTGTTTATGCTATAAAGCATCAATAACTTGCGCTATTTCCGGTGATGTTTTTAATGTCCGAATTTGGCTAAATAATATTTCTGCTTCTTGATATTCTTTCCGTAAATAACCTAACCACTGTTTTATTCTTGATGCATGATAATATGTTGTATCATCTTTCTTTTCTAAACGAATATAGCGTTTAAGTAATAAAATAACGTCATTCCATGACATTCTATTTTCAATACCTTTCACAACTCGACTTAGATTAGGTGTATGCATTGCACCACGACCAATCATCACCGCATCACACCCTGTTAGCGCTAAACAAGATAAGGCATCTTCACGACTCCAAATCTCACCATTGGCAATTACAGGAATAGCTAGTTTTTTACGAATATCACCAATTGCCTGCCAATTGATTTTTTCGGCACGATAGCCATCTTCTTTAGTTCTACCATGAATAGTAATTTCTGTAGCACCACCTTGTGCAACTGCATCTGCAATTTCATAACATTTTTCAGTTGAATCCCAACCTAACCTTACTTTAACAGACACCGGTAAATCAGAGGGAACTGCACTACGCATTGCTTTTGTTGCCTGATATATCATTTCAGGTTGTTTAAGTAAAGAAGCGCCGCCACCATTACCATTCACCGTTTTTGAAGGGCATCCACAATTTAAATCAACACCAAAAGAGCCTAAAGAAACCGCTCTAAAGGCATTTTCAGCAAGCCATTGAGGGTTTTGCCCTAATAGCTGAATACGAACTAATGTGCCACTTTGTGTACGGCTTTGTGTCTGCAACTCAGGGCATAATCGATAAAATGCCTTAGGGGGTAATAGTGAATCAACAACACGAATAAATTCAGTAATACAGAGATCGTAATGATTAATCGATGTTAATAAATCTCTGACAAGGGGGTCTAAAACCCCCTCCATTGGCGCTAATAATACTCGCACTGTTTAGCCTCAGAACTCTTTTTTCGCCTTAGACCAAGGGCTTTGATTATCACGATTGTTCTCATTTTTAGAGATGCGTCGAGATGACGGCTTACGTGTATTCTCTTTTTTAAATTGGCTATTCTTACCTTGTTTTGCCTCTTTTCCCTGATTATCACCATCTTTTCTAGAGAAATGACGACCATCTTTATTACGTGCTTTATTTTTAGGCTTTTTATGTAAAGGTGCCGCTTTAATTGAAGGGTCAGGATCATAACCTTCTAATGCTAAACGTGGAATTTGGCGTTTTAAGAGCCGCTCTATATCAGCCAATAATCCATGTTCATCAACACAAACTAATGATATTGCCTTTCCTGTTGCAGCCGCTCGACCTGTTCTACCTATACGGTGTACATAATCTTCAGCAACCTGTGGCAATTCAAAATTGACAACATAAGGCAATTGGTCGATATCAAGCCCACGAGCCGCGATATCGGTTGCTACTAGTGCTTTTAATTTGCCGTCTTTAAAATCAGCTAATGCACGTGTTCTAGCACCTTGGCTTTTATTACCATGAATAGCCGCCGATTTAATACCATCTAAATTAAGATGCTCTGCCAGTTTATTAGCGCCGTGTTTTGTGCGCGTGAAAATAAGGACTTGTGACCAATCTTCTAAGCCAATCAGATGAGATAACAGCTCAGTTTTACGCTTTTTATCCACTAAATGAACATATTGATCAACAGATTCAGCTGCTGAATTTTTAGGTGCCACAGCAATGCTGATAGGGTTGCTAAGTAATGAGTTAGCTAATCCTGTAATCTCTTTAGAAAAAGTTGCTGAAAAGAGTAGATTTTGACGTTTTTTCGGTAATTTATTGATAACACGACGAATATCATGAATAAAGCCCATATCCAGCATACGATCGGCTTCATCAAGAACTAAAATTTCAACTTGCGATAAATCGACTGCGTTTTGATGTTCAAGATCGAGTAAGCGACCTGGTGTTGCTATAAGCACATCAACACCACCACGTAATTTCATCATTTGTGGGTTAATGCTCACGCCACCAAACACGACTAAAGAACGAATAGGTAAATATCGGCTATACGCTTTCACATTTTCAGCGATTTGTGCAGCTAATTCACGTGTTGGCGTTAAAATAAGCGCTTTAACCGACTGACGCCCTTTTGTTTTTTGCGCAGGATTAGAGAGCTTTTCCAGTATCGGTAATGTAAAAGCGGCTGTTTTACCTGTTCCTGTTTGTGCGCTGGCTAATACATCTTTTCCCGCTAGAATAGGCTCTATCGCCTGTTGTTGAATTGGGGTTGGGGTTTTGTATCCTTGTTCATCAATGGCACGAAGAAGCGCCTCACTTAAGCCAAGCGATGTAAAATCAGTCAAAACAGTGGTCTCCTACAACCAGAACGCATAACACGATGATTGAAATTATAAAATGACAGGCTTTCATACCATCTATATTTATCTATAATAACTCTCTAGAAAAAAGTATGAAAGAGAATGAACCTTATCAGGTTACCTAATAACGCCTATCTTAGCAGTTTTTGCTATATTCCGAATATAAAAATTATTTTAAAGAATAAATCGCCCTATTTTTAATAAAAATTAAATTTATTTGACAATTTGTCACAAATTTTTCCTTTTACTCAATATCATGGAATATAATAAACATAGTCACCGCAATTTCTAATATCATTTGTTTTGTTACATTTTACTTAAGTAAGGTATCACCTATTATGTCAGAACCTCATCAGAAGACGACGCGTGGCGAACTTGCTAAACGGCAATTGCTGGAAGCTGCATGTGAAATCTTTGGTAAAAATGGGCCCGATGGCGCAACTACCCGACAAATTGCACAAGCTGCTCAACAAAACATTGCTGCTATTGCTTATTATTTCGGTTCAAAAGACGGGTTATATCTTGCCGTTGCGCAATATATTGCAGATTTAATTCGCCTCGATTTTGAGCCTACTGTTGTTGTTCTTGATGAATATCTTGAAAAGTCAGATCCAACTGCAGATCTTCCTGCTTTACAACAACTTATCACTGATAGTTTTTTACAATATGCCCAGCTTGTTCTTGATAAAGCCAATATCCATCTCAGTCGTATTATGGCAAGGGAACAATTAGTGCCAACAGAGGCATATTCACTTATCCATCAACAGGCTCTATCCCCCCTTTTGACGCGAATTAATAAATTGCTAGCCCTGTATATTGGCTTGGATGCCACCTTACCCGCGACTATGCTACATACCCATGCAATTTTAGGTGAAGTGCTTTCTTTTCGTTTAGTCAGAGAAACTATTTTACGACAAACAGGATGGGATAGAATCGGTAAAAATGAGTATCAAATCATCTCTAATACCTTAAGAACACATATTACAATACTGCTCAACGGATTAAGAGAGATTTATATTAACAACGCTAAAGCCTAAGTAGAGTTATTATGAATACAAAAAAAATCAGTATCTTTATTATCCTAATGATTATTATCGGTATTATCGCGGGTATCTATTATTATGAAAAAAACAAAGAGACTGAGTTAATACTCTATGGAAATGTAGATATACGTACCGTTAATTTAAGCTTTCGTGTCGCAGGTAAATTAGAATCACTTAATGTAGATGAAGGTGCATTCGTTGAGCAAGGCGAATTGTTAGGGCAACTTGATGATGTGCCTTATATTAACGCACTCAATAAAGCCTATGGTGAACGAGATAGCGCAATCGCCGCATTAGCATTAATGGAAACGGGTTATCGAACAGAAGAAATTGCGCAAGCGCAATCTGATGTCATCTTAAAACAAGCGGCATGGCAATATGCCAATAACTTTTATAAACGCCAACAAGATTTAGCCAATCGAAAAGTCATTTCTGCAAATGAATTAGATAGCGCTAAAAATAATCGCAATCAAGCGGCGGCGGCATTAAAAGCTGCACAAGATAAATTAGATCAATATCAAAATGGCTATCGTAAAGAAGATATTGATGCAGCTAAAGGTCAAGTGATGCAAGCCAAAGCGGCTGTTGCACAAGCTGAACTTAATCTAAAAGATACAAAATTAGTTTCGCCTTCTAAAGGGACCGTTCTTACTCGGGCTGTAGAGCCTGGCACAAATTTATCTGCAGCAAGCCCTGTCTTTACCGTTTCACTCACCAATCCTGTGTGGGTCAGGGCTTATATTAGTGAACCTCATTTAGGTGAAGCGATTCCTAATCGGGAAATTTATCTTTATACCGATAGCCGTAAAGATAAACCTTATCACGGCACAATTGGATTTGTTTCACCAACGGCTGAATTCACACCCAAAAGTGTTGAAACCCCTGAGCTTAGAACCGATCTTGTTTATCGATTGAGAATCGTGGTTACCGATGCTGATGATGCATTGCGACAAGGTATGCCTGTCACATTAAAATTTGCACCTACCCATTAAGTGGTGGAGGCAAAATGACTGATACTGATTATACAATCACCTTAGAGGGCGTTGAAAAACGCTTTACTGGCTTAGATGAGCCTGCTGTTGCATCATTGAATGCAACTATTACAGGTGGTTCTGTAACGGGCTTAGTAGGCCCTGATGGCGCAGGTAAAACTACATTAATACGTATGTTAGCTGGCTTATTAAAAGTAGATGCCGGTGATATTCGTGTTTTAGGGATGAACCCACAGAAGCAAGGCGTTGAAGTTAGAGCTATTTTGGGCTATATGCCTCAAAAATTCGGTTTATATGAAGATTTGACGGTATTAGAAAATTTAAATCTTTACGCTGATCTAAAAAATGTTGTTGGCGAAGAGCGTAAAAAAGTCTACGAGCAGTTGCTATCATTTACGTCATTAACGCCATTTACTTCTCGCCTAGCGGGTAATCTTTCTGGGGGTATGAAACAAAAATTAGGACTTGCCTGTACTTTATTAGGAAAGCCTAAAGTCCTGCTACTTGATGAACCCGGTGTCGGTGTTGACCCCATTGCTCGCCGTGAACTTTGGCAAATGGTGCATGAATTAGCCAGTGACGGTATGCTTATTCTTTGGAGTACCTCTTATCTTGATGAGGCTGAGCAATGTCGTAATATCTTACTTCTTAATAAAGGTAAATTACTTTATAGCGGCGTACCTCAAGAACTCACAAAGAAAATGGAAGGTCGCTCTTTTTTATTGAAAGTTGATGGTCATCAACGCCGCAAAGTCTTACAAGAAGCGATTATCCAACCTCAAGTTACTGATGGTGTTATTCAAGGACAATCAGTTCGCTTAATTTTAAAAAAAGAGTGTGACCACGATACGCTACTTAAAGCAATTGGCATGCCTAATGAGAAGCTAATTCCAGCTACGCCACGATTTGAAGATGCTTTTATTGATTTATTAGGTGGTGGACCATCTCGTAAATCAGAGCTTGCCGATATTATGCCTCAAATACCACCAGCGCCCGATGAAACGGTAATTGAAGCTCAGCAATTAACAAAAATGTTTGGTCAATTTGCAGCGACTGATCATGTTGATTTCCAAGTTAAGCGAGGTGAAATTTTTGGCTTACTAGGTCCAAATGGTGCTGGAAAATCAACAACATTTAAAATGATGTGTGGCTTGCTAGTCCCTACCAGTGGTAAAGCATTAGTGCTTGGCATGGATCTAAAAAAAGACTCTGGTAAAGCGAGGCAACATTTAGGTTATATGGCTCAAAAATTCTCGCTTTATAGCAATCTAAAAGTAGGGCAAAACTTAAAATTTTTCTCTGGTGTTTATGGCTTACATGGCAAACATCAGCGTGAAAAAATAAATGATATGGTTACGGCATTCAGCTTACAACCTATGATTAATCAAGTGACAGAAACTTTACCACTAGGCTATAAACAACGCCTCGCTCTTGCCTGCTCATTAATGCATGAACCTGACATTCTGTTTTTAGATGAACCAACATCAGGCGTTGATCCGCTAACTCGTCGCGAATTCTGGTTACATATCAATGGAATGGTTGATAAAGGTGTAACTGTGATGGTTACAACGCATTTTATGGATGAAGCTGAATATTGCGACCGAATTGGTTTAGTTTATAAAGGTAAAATTATCGCCTCTGGTGAACCTGATGAACTGAAAAAAATGGTGGCAACGACGGATAATCCAACACCATCAATGGAAGATGCTTTTATTGGCTTAGTGCTTAATTACGATAAAAAACTAGAAAGTCAGCACCATAAGGAGAACGAAAAATGAAACATTCGTCTCAATCATTACATGCGAGCTTTTCTTGGCGACGTTTATATGCCTTGTGTTTAAAAGAAACAAAACAGATAACACGTGATCCTAGTAGTGCATTAATCGCGATAGTTATTCCGCTTACACTGCTGTTTATTTTTGGTTATGGTATCAATTTAGACTCAAGCAAACTAAATATCGGTATACTCACCAATCAGCAAAGTCAGCCAGCGCAAGAGCTGGTTTATACTTTTACCAATTCTCCTTATATTAATGCCACTATTAGTGATAATCGCCAATTATTAATCAATAAAATGCAAGCAGGTGAAATACGCGGTATTGTTGTTATTCCTGTTAATTTTGCCGAATTATTGGCGCTTCATGATACTAAAGCGCCTATTCAAGTCATTACTGATGGTAGTGAACCCAATACCGCCAACTTTGTACAAGCTTATACTAAAGGCGTTTGGCAAATTTGGCTACAGCAACAGGCTATCAGTAAAGGTATTGATACTCAGTCATTAATTGATATAGAACCTCGCTATTGGTTTAACCCCGCAGCCATAAGCCAGCATTATATTATTCCTGGTGCTATTACCATCATTATTACCGTTGTAGGCGCTATTTTAACGTCCCTTGTAATTGCTCGTGAATGGGAACGTGGCACTATGGAAGCACTACTTTCAACACAAATCACACGTACTGAACTCTTATTATCGAAGCTTATTCCTTACCAAGTATTAGGCAGTTTTGTCATGATCCTTTGTATGATTGTCACGGTTTTTGTTCTTGGTGTGCCTTATCGAGGTTCATTGTGGATTTTAGCGGGCATGACCTCTCTTTTTTTAGCAACAGCATTAGGGATGGGTTTATTAATATCAACACTGACTCGCAATCAATTTAATGCTGCTATGATTTCTTTAAATGCCGCTTTTTTACCCGCAGTGATGTTATCGGGTTTTGTGTTTGAAATTGATAGTATGCCTTTCTTTATTCAGATAGTGACTTACTTTATTCCTGCTCGTTATTTTGTCAGTAGTTTACAAACACTCTTTTTAGCTGGTGATATTCCATTGATATTAATGCTAGATATGTGGCTACTGATTGTCTGTGCTATCTTTTTTATCGGCTTAACGGCGTTAGCAACACGTCGTCGACTCGATTAAGGGAGAATATTTATGTTTTATCGACTTCTTACCTTGATCATGAAAGAGTTACAGGCCTTATTACAAGAGCCACAAACTCGGGTAATTCTTATTATTCCCGTTATTTTTCAAATGATTTTATTCCCATTTGCAGCTACGTTAGACGTAACTAATGCCACCATCGCAATTTTCGATGAAGATAACGGTAGTCAATCTATCGAACTAACGCAAAGGATAGCGAAAGCCAGTGCCTTTTCGACTACGTTATTACTGAAAAATGAGCATGAAATTAGTGAGACTATTAATAATCGTAAAGCACTATTATTAGTCCGCTTCCCTCAACATTTCAGCGCTGATTTAATACAAGGTGTGCCAACAAAACTACAATTAATTTTAGATGGTAGAAACTCAAATAGCTCACAAATTGCCGCAAATTATGTGCAACAAATTGTTCAAAACTATCAATCTGAATTAGCGAGTAACACCCCTTCTTTAATCAATAAAACAGAATTAATCGTACGCAATTGGTATAACCCTAATTTAAATTATAAATGGTTTATTGTGCCGTCATTAGTGGCATTGATAATTACAATTGGGGTAATGATTGTGACTTCACTTTCTGTTGCAAGAGAGCGAGAACAAGGCACATTAGATCAACTCTTAGTTTCACCGCTTTCAACATGGCAAATCTTTGTGGGTAAAGCCGTGCCAGCAATGGTTGTCGCTGCGGTTCAAGGTTCTATTGTGCTTATTATTGGTATTTTTGGCTATCAAATTCCATTTTCTGGTTCGCTATTATTGTTTTATTTTACAATGCTAGTTTATGGATTATCTTTGGTGGGATTTGGTTTACTTATATCAGCACTAAGCTCAACTCAACAACAAGCTTTTATTGGTGTTTTTGTCTTTATGATGCCGGCTGTATTGCTTTCAGGTTATGTTTCCCCTGTTGAGAATATGCCAGTTTGGTTACAAAACGTCACATGGATAAACCCTATTCGTCACTTTACTGATATCACAAAACAAATTTATCTCAAAAACGCTGATATCACCGTGATATGGCATGATTTATGGCCTTTATTTGTTATCGCAATCGGCACCGGCTCTATCGCTTATTATCTCTTTAGACGTAAGATTGCTTAAAATAATAGTTTTAATAAACTGAAATAAAAGATAAATAAGCTGGCTTACTTTTTCTTATCTATAATCGCTAGATACAAAAATCCCACAACCATCATAGTTGTGGGATTTTTTCGTTATAACGAGTTTTGCGTTATCGTTAAAATTAACGACGATCGCCTAAAATACGCAATAACATTAAGAACAAGTTGATAAAGTCTAAATACAGCGTTAAAGCGCCCATGATTGAGTAACGACGCATATTTTCTTTATCATCTTGGTTTATTTGGCTACCCATATCTTTTAATTTTTGGGTATCGTAAGCGGTTAAACCTGCGAAAATTAACACACCCGCATAGGAGATAACCATACTCATCATCGAGCTTTTCATAAAGATATTAACAACAGACGCGATGATAATACCGATAAGCCCCATAAACAGGAAGCTACCCATACCCGATAAGCTACGTTTAGTGGTATAACCGTAAACGCTTAAAGCAGCAAACATAGCAGCACAAATAAAGAAAGTGCTCGCAACAGATGATGCTGTATAGACAATTAATACACTTGAAATAGTCACACCTGTTAACGCGGAATAAAGCATAAACAGAGTTGTCGCAAGTGCGCCACTCATTTTATGCACCATGCCAGACAGTACAAAAACAAGCGCAAGTTGCGCAATAATCAGACCAAAAAAGGTGATATTGCTAGAAAAAATTAATGATAATAATTGCTCGCTTGATGCAACATAAAGTGCAACAAACGCAGTCAGTAATAGTCCAACAGTCATCCAACCATAAATCTGAGCCATAAAGGTTTGTAGGCCAGAACCTGTGCGCTGTACTATTGAATCATTTGAACGTGAAAATCGATCCATGATGATTACCCTTTAATCATAGTGATAACGTTAGTAGGTTTAGAGATAACGTTTATTTCAGTGACAAGCCAAAATATGGCTCCCTGATTTCAATTTTATCACACTGATTTTACATTTCCACGAATTAAACCGTATGAAATGCCACCATCAGATAAATAAAGGTAAAACAACGTCATCTTTTATTTATGCGAGTTATAAAGCGAGGGTTTTATTTCCAACGTTCAGCTGCATCATGATCACTTTGACGGGCATCAACCCAACGCGTTTTATTTTCTGACAAGCCTTCTTTTTTCCAAAACGGTGCTTTGGTTTTTAAGAAATCCATAATAAATTCAGCAGATTCAAATGCACTATTACGATGAGCACTAGTGACACCAACAAACACGATTTCTTCACCAGCTTGTAGCGTTCCTATACGGTGTATCACACTCACACGCTGTAATGGCCAACGAACACGAGCTTGCGCCACAATGTCATTAAGCGCTTTTTCTGTCATACCTGGGTAATGTTCAAGTGTTAATGCGCTAACATCATCCCCTAAATTATGATTACGCACCTTTCCTGTAAAAGTGACAACTGCGCCATCACTTTCACACGCAGATAGCCATTGATATTCATCACTCATACTAAAATGTTGAGTTTGAACAGAAATACGAGTTTCACCACTCATATTAACCCCCTGTAACGGGTGGGAAAAATGCAATTTCATCACCATCAGTTATCAAGTAAGAGCCTTGAACAAAAGATTGGTTTACAGCAGATAGCAATTTACCATCTTCAAGCGCTAGAGCCCAACGATCACCCTTTTCTATAAGTGCCTTACGTAAATCATTAATCGTTGCGTAATCACAATTTAATTCTAATGAGTCAACGCCAACTAATTCACGAACTTGAGCAAAAAAGAGAACTTTAATCATGCTTGTACCTTAAAATGACCTGATTTACCGCCTGTTTTTTCTAGCAATCGCACAGGACCAATAACCATATCTTTTTGAACAGCTTTACACATATCATAAATGGTTAATGCAGCAACTGACGCCGCTGTTAATGCTTCCATTTCAACCCCAGTTTTGCCGGTTAAACGACATACTGATTCAATGCGAACACGTTGTTGTTCTGGTTGAGCTTCTAATTGCACTTCAACTTTAGTCAGTAATAAAGGATGACATAACGGGATTAATTCCCATGTTTTTTTAGCCGCTTGTATACCCGCAATACGTGCCGTAGCAAAAACATCCCCTTTGTGGTGTTTACCTTGCATAATCATAGCGAGTGTTTCTGCTGACATTTCAACAAAAGCTTCAGCTCGTGCTTCTCTTACTGTTTCAGCTTTAGCACTAACATCCACCATGTGAGCTTCACCAGCGGCATTGATATGAGTTAGTTGAGACATGCACAACTCCTGAAATTAATCGAATAAGAAAGCGAGAAAATCATCCACCAATAACGGATAAATTCGGAGTGATTCCTGTATCGCCTTGATGAAGAAAATGTGTTTCTCTTTTATGAAGAAGACCGCCCTGAATGCGCTGTTGTAATGCGTCTTGTTGGCTGTCGTCTTCTAATAAATCACGTAGAGGAATACCATTTTCGCCAAATAAGCAAAGATGAAGTTTACCCATAGCAGAAACGCGTAAACGGTTACAGGTTACGCAAAAATCTTTTTCATAAGGCATGATAAGACCAATTTCGCCTTGATAATCAGGATGAGTAAACACTTGAGCAGGACCGTCACTTCGAGCGCGAGGAATTTGTAACCACCCTTCATTGAATAAACGCTGACGAATAACTTCGCCAGAAAGATGGAAACGTTGAAATACATCGCTACCATCCCCTGTTTCCATTAATTCAATAAAACGGAGTTGAATAGGTCTATCTTTGATCCAATTGAGAAATTTTGGCAGATTTTTATCATTAACATTGCGCATCAGCACAACGTTTACTTTGACTTTTTTATAACCGGCTTCAAATGCGGCATCAATACCCGCCATCACTTCTTTAAATTTATTTTGCCCTGTAATGGCATGAAATTGACGAGGATCGAGACTATCTACACTGACATTGATTGCACTTAAACCCGCATCACGCCATTGCGCAACATCACGCGCCAAACGATAGCCATTTGTCGTGACGGCTATTTTTTTAATTGCAGGCTCTGCATTAATGGTTGCAATGATATCGGTAAAATCACGACGCATTGTCGGCTCGCCGCCTGTTAGGCGAATTTTTTCAGTGCCTAATGCAGCAAAAGACTGTGTGACTCGACGAATTTCATCAAGAGAAAGAAATGATTTATGACCATTTGGCTTATAGCCGTTAGGTAAGCAATATGTGCAGCGAAAATTGCAGACGTCTGTTATTGAAAGACGTAAATAGAAAAATTTGCGCGAAAACGCATCAACGAGTTGTTGCATAGTAACACCTTTCCAAATTCGGGAGATGCGGGCATTTCTACCTTGCACCCTGGTGACGTTTTAGTCACGGCCAGAACATCATATCAATCGACTTAGACGCTAAGGCTAGGAGTTAAATTAACCTGTTTTTGACAGGCTTGTTATACCAATATCTTTAGTGTGGATTCTACCTCTAAAACTTTAAAAAAGCGACTACTGTTTTCGCTATATAATTTATAATACAACGAGTTACGATACATTGTTGTAATAATTTGCTCATATACCATCATATTAATTGATTAAATTACAACCAACTTATAGTGAAATCAAATTAAGAATGTGATGAAATCATGCCGTGATCATAGGCTTAAATTTTAATTGTGATAAATTAGCCACAATTTTAAAAAAATAGACAGGATAAATATGCGAAATCGCACGCTAAGTGATTTAGATCGTGTCGTTGCTCTTGGTGGTGGTCATGGCCTTGGACGTGTGCTTTCCGCACTCTCCTATTTAGGTACTCGGCTAACAGGTATCGTAACAACAACCGATAACGGTGGCTCTACAGGTCGCATTCGTAAAGAAGAAGGCGGTATTGCTTGGGGTGATATGCGCAATTGTATTAATCAATTGATAACCGAACCTTCTGTTGCTTCTGCGATGTTTGAATACCGTTTTTCAGGTAATGGTGAACTCGCAGGGCATAATCTTGGTAATTTAATGCTTAAAGCATTAGATAATTTAAGTGTTCGTCCTTTAGAAGCCATCAATCTCGTTCGTGGATTATTAAGGGTGAATGCTCATCTTATACCTATGTCAGAACAAGCTGTTGATTTAATGGCAATTGATGATCAAGGCCATGAAATTTATGGTGAAGTAAATGTTGATAATTTACCTAAAGTTCCTCAAAAATTAGATCTTTACCCTAAAGTCTCAACAACACGAGAAGCGATTGAGGCGATAGAACAAGCCGATCTTATCTTGATTGGTCCTGGTAGCTTTTTTACAAGTTTAATGCCATTACTGTTGCTCCCTGATTTAGCTCAGGCTTTGCGCCGTAGTAGTGCGACAACGATTTACATTGGTAATTTAGGTAAAGAATTAAGCCCTGCGGCTGCATCAATGACAATGTCCGATAAAATTACAATGATGGAAAACTATATTGGATTGCAAACTATTGATGCAGTAATAATTAGCCCTGAAACACAATATGAATCAATAAAAAATCGATTAATTGTTCAGGCGCAATTAGAAGCTAAAGATATTCCTTATCGTCATGATAGGCATTTATTGAGTAAAGCGATTGAGTTAACGCTACAACAACTCGGTCAGCGTAATTCAACTTCTCAAGCAAATTCATTAATTAGCAATAAATAAATTTTTTGCTAATTAGCTGTTTCAGATAATAAAAATCGCCCTTTATTATACTTATTATTAATAAAGGGCGATGACAAACTAACAAGACTATTTAAACTTTCAATATATTAGCTATTGAGCTTTTTTAATGTAATACGCTGGCTAATTGCTTCTTCAATTTCAGATAATGTCATTGGAATATCATCTTTCATAAATCCTAATCCCGCTACAGCACGAGAAAATGATATTAAATCTAATGGCGGTAATTCTAACTCCCAATTTTCTTGGGTTGCCAACGTATTTTTGTCATTAATAATATTATCAATTGTATCAGAAAACGTTTGATGAGAAGCAGACCAGTTAGGATCACCACTTGCCCAAAACCAACGAGTGGTAATAAAATTTTTCCACATATCATCCCAGCCATCATAAATACGACGCAACATAGAGGCACTCATTAATGACCATGTTTGAGCTTCTTGTTGTGTAATATAGCCTTGCTGACAACCTTCTAAACAAAGTTTACTGAAACGACAAAGATCCCAAATGAGGTATTTAGTATTTTGAATATTCATACGATTTGTACTCATCATATCAATTTGCCATAACCGTTCATTTTTGTCGTTTTCGGTTAAATCAGAGAGTAAAATCTCGTTTTTTAGTGATTGAATATCATCTTCTGTACTGTTAAAAAGTTGATCCCGAAGTTGATAAAAATCGTTAGTATGGCCTTGTGTTAATAGCCAGAAGAGCTGATAAATTAAATCCCAACGATCATTAACTCCCCATGCAGCAGATAATCCACCGTCATCTTCGCCTTGTCGATATTCGTTATATGCCCACCCATTCATTTCAGCATAAGGCGCTGCAACGTATAATCCCCACTCAACAGGCAATAACTGATTTGATGTTACTTTGGTTTCTAAAATTTCCTGATTTACAGGCATTGACGGCGAAAGTTCACTATCTTGTATTGCAACCTTACGTAGCCACCTAAAAAGTATCACAAGGAAAATAATACCAATAACTGCACCAATGTATTTGGGAAACACTGAAAAAATATCAATAGCCATTCATTGTCCTTAATGTCTTTTTTATCTTTGTAAATAATAGACTCTTTGTTTATTGTGATATTTAAACAGGTGAGCGCTATTAAGGGAATATCAATTTAGGCAAAAATAAAAAGATTAAAGATAAAAAGACAGGCTAATACAAAAACCTGTCCTTTTATCTTCTATTATTGTTTTATTTACAAATAGCGTCATTAGTCTTATTAAGAATTAGCAATAAATTGCTCTCGCAATGATTGAAGCTTATCACGCGTATTAGCGGCTTTTTCGAATTCTAAATCTTTAGCATGTTGATACATTTCAGCTTCTAGGCGTTGGATCTCTTTTTCTAACTCTTGAGTTGATAACATAGGGTAATTATCATGAGTATCAACTGATTTATTACCTTTCTTATTGCGACCTTGCGTTGGTTGACCAATTTTAAGAATATCACCAATCTTTTTATTAAGGCCTTTTGGTGTAATACCATGCTCAAGATTAAATTGTCGCTGTTTCTCACGTCGGCGTTCTGTTTCACCAATAGCTTTAGCCATTGAATCGGTTATTCTATCGCCATATAAAATGGCTTTACCTTCGAGATTACGTGCAGCTCGCCCAATAGTCTGAATAAGAGAACGTTCAGAACGTAAAAACCCTTCTTTATCTGCATCTAAAATCGCAACGAGAGAGACTTCAGGCATATCTAATCCCTCTCTTAACAAGTTAATCCCCACCAGCACATCAAACTCACCTAAACGTAAATCACGAATAATTTCGACACGCTCTACAGTATCAATATCAGAGTGAAGATAACGCACACGCTCGCCATGCTCTTCAAGATATTCTGTTAAGTCTTCCGCCATACGTTTTGTTAATGTTGTGACTAATACGCGCTCATTTTTAGCTGCGCGAATACGAATTTCTGACAGTAAATCATCCACTTGAGTCGCAACGGGTCTAACTTCAACGATAGGATCAAGTAATCCTGTAGGCCTAACCACTTGCTCAACAATATCATTACCTGATTTTTCTAATTCATATTTACCCGGTGTGGCAGATACATAAATTGTTTGTGGTGCTAACGCTTCAAATTCTTCAAAACGTAAAGGTCGGTTATCTAACGCAGAAGGTAAACGAAAGCCATATTCAACTAATGTTTCTTTACGAGAACGGTCGCCTTTATACATACCACCAATTTGAGGAATGGTAACGTGTGATTCATCAATGACTAAAAGACCATTAGCAGGCAAATAGTCAAATAAGGTTGGAGGCGGTTCTCCAGGACCTCGTCCTGATAGATAACGAGAGTAGTTTTCAATACCTGAACAATATCCCAATTCATTCATCATTTCTAAATCAAATTGGGTACGCTGTGAAACGCGTTGCTCTTCAACCAATTTATCATTTGCTAATAATACTTTTTTTCGATCAGCAAGTTCTTCTTTAATTTTTTCCATTGCATCAAGAATGCGATCACGCGGTGTTACATAATGCGTTTTAGGATAAACCGTAAAACGGGGTACATTGTAGTGGATTTGCCCTGTTAATGGATCAAATAGGGATAAACGCTCAACCTCATCATCAAATAACTCAACACGTAGTGCATAATCATCAGATTCAGCAGGAAAAATATCAATAACTTCACCTCGTACACGAAATGTACCACGCTGAAAGGCTTGGTCATTACGGGTATATTGCAAATCAGCTAATCGACGTAAAATCGATCGTTGATCGATAATCATGCCATTAGTGAGGTGAAGCATCATTTTCAAATAGCTATCAGGATCACCTAAACCATAAATGGCAGATACTGATGACACAACAATAACATCTTTGCGTTCTAGCAATGCTTTTGTCGCTGATAACCGCATTTGTTCAATATGTTCATTAACTGATGCATCTTTTTCAATAAAGGTATCAGAGCTAGGTACATAAGCTTCAGGCTGATAGTAATCGTAATAAGAAACAAAGTATTCCACTGCATTTTCAGGGAAAAACTCTTTCATCTCACTATAAAGTTGAGCGGCTAAGGTTTTATTTGGCGCAAGCACCATTGTTGGCCGATTAAGATTTGCAATCACATTGGCAATGGTGAATGTTTTACCAGAACCCGTTACCCCTAAAAGAGTTTGATGAGCGAGACCATCTTCTAACCCTTCACATAATGAAGCGATAGCTGTTGGTTGATCTCCACCGGGTTTAAATTCAGAATGCAGTTTAAAAACTTTGCTCATATTCTCATCTCCTTGCTGACCACCTTATAATACTGGATAAAAATCCAGCTTCAATCTCTATCTCATAAAAAAGGTTGAATAATCTACTTAAGTTATCCCCAGATTTAAAAATAGATTTTTTTGAAAAATGCAACCTCTATTTTATGAATCATCTCTAGATAAGCAGCTTGTTTTATTGCACTCTTGATTTTATTTAACGAATTGAAATTAAAGAATTTAAAATAAAAGTTGAGAATAACACCAATCTTCAGCTATGCCTTGTCTTATCTCGATCTTACGTATTTTTATAATGGTAATACACAAGGTTATCCACAGGAATAGTGGATAACTGCACAAAGTTGTTATTCAACGGTAAGTTACGTCTTTTTTTTCTAAAAAAAATATCGTCAAAAATGATTAAAAATTTATTTTTTTATTTTTTAATGAGATGAAAAATAAATTTTAGCATTTCTCCTATCGTTATGTTTAATCTTTCAGTTTAGCTGAGAAAGAGTGAGATAAAAGTTAAAATTATGACCTTTAATTTCGCTTAAGTGAGGTATTTTACCTAATAGTGGCGCATTAATATGTCGTTTTAATGTTTCGATATACTCTTTTTGATTAGGACCAGGTACCTCAACTTCATTTGCTACCCACCCTGCTAACGTTAATCCGGATTGAAGAATAGCCTGCTGAGTTAACAGTGCGTGATTAATACAACCTAACTTAATCCCTACTGTTAAAATAACAGGTAAATTTTCAGCGATAACCCAATCTGAAAAAAACTGCTTATCTGATAATGGCGTAAACCAACCACCAGCACCTTCAACTAATACCCAATCAGCATGTTGTTGTAACTCAAATAAGCCTTTTGACAATACGTTAAAATCAATAGGCTGGTTCATTTTTTGGCTAACAATATGGGGCGATGTGGGCTCTTCAAAACAATATGGATTAACTTGTTGATAGGCCAACTTTACTGAACTAGCATGTTGTAAAGTTAAAGCATCAGCGTTACGTAATCCTTCATCTAGCCATTCACTCCCTGAGGCAACGGGTTTATATCCTGCTGTTCGATATCCTTCATTTGTAGCACATTGTAATAATGCATGACTGACTACTGTTTTTCCAACCTCAGTATCAGTGCCTGTTAAAAACCATGTTTTAGCCATGAGATATTTTCCCTATAACAAGTTGATAAGTTAATAGATAATGTCCTGATGTTGTTTGCCATACTTGTTCTAAGTCACGCAATTTTTGTCTTGTCATTAATCCTTTATGGCGTTCACCTTGAACAAAATTAGCGCCAACACCTTTTAAAGAGGTAAAAAGCGCTGATAATGAGGAGTAACGCTCAATGACGGTTTCAGTAAAAAATGTCGATTGATACCCACTACACGCTGTTTTTATCTCATCAACAGATAAAAAAGGATTAGCATGTGGGTAATTATCAAGCTGATGCCATGCTTCTCTTACCTCTTTTAAAGTAGATGTTGCTAGAGTCGAAAAATAAAGCGCACCATGGGTATTGACCTTAGTCATTAAGTTATTGATAGCGAGAGATAAATCATCACACCACTGTATAGCAAGGTTGCTAAAGGCAATATCAATGCAATTAGGCATGATAGCGCAGTGCTCAATATCACTTTGAATATAGTAATCAGCACGCTGTTGTTGCCGTGCTACTTGCAACATTTGATGAGACAAATCTAGTGCAATAACGCTTTTGCCTTTTTGTCGCCATTTCTCGCTGAAATAACCCGTTCCACACCCCGCATCAAGCACAAGATATCCATTTTGATGACAAGCTAAATCCATAAGCTTATTGCCACTGTAGCGCTGAATATTGGCATATTTATCATAATGATGAGCGGCTTTGCCGAATGTGTTTGCAATGCGTTGTTTATCTGTTTTGACGGAAGAAAGCATGAAGAGTCTCGATAAGCTGCATAATATCGGAAATATGATGACGCGCTGTTAATGTAATGCGTAAGCGAGCGCTTTGTGGTGGAACCGTTGGTGGAAAAATCGCTTTAACCCAAAGACCTCTATCTTGCAAATAATCCGAAAGCGCTTGGCATAATTGTTCATCACCAATAACTAAAGGTTGAATTGCGGTTTCCGAGGGTAATAATTTAACGGGTAATGAAGCAACACCTTCACGAAATAAGGCTATTAATTGTTTTAAATAATCTCTTTTTTCATCAGCGGATTGAATAACAGTGAGAGCACGATCAATAGCAACCGCTTGTGCAGGTGGCATTGCGGTACTGTAAATAAGATGACGTGCATATTGCTCAAAAAACTCAGCGGTTTGTTGATTACAAAGAACGGCAGCACCACTGATACCAAATGCTTTACCAAAAGTGACAACTAATAATTCAGGTTTGATATTTGCTAAAGAGCAACTGCCTTTTCCTTGCTCACCCAATACACCAATACCATGAGCATCATCAACCATTAACCAAGCTTTATGAGCTTGGCTTATTTTTGCAGTTTCTTTTAACGGTGCTTTATCACCATCCATACTAAAAACACCTTCAGTAACAACCAGTGTTTTTGTCGCGGTGAGTTTATTTAAACGCTGAGATAAAGAATCTGGAGAATTATGTAAAAAGCGCCAAAGCGTTGCTGGCGATAATGTTGCCGCTTCCATTAAAGAAGCATGGCAAAGTTTGTCTGCAATAATGGCATCATTTTTTTCTAATAATGCGGTAATAACACCTTGATTTGCGCTATATCCTGATGAGAAAAGTAATGCATTATCATAACCAAGCCATTGAGCTAGTGCTTGTTCTAATTGCTGATGTGCCTTTGTAAATCCCGTTATATGCCCTGAACCACCGCTACCAACACCATAGCTATTGGCTCCTTGTTGCCACGCTTGAATAACGTCAGGATGGTGACTGATACCTAAATAATCATTACCTGAAAAATTTAGATATTTTTCATCTGATAAGGTGGTTAAAAACCGGCCATCAGAACCTTTAATTGCACGACGCTGACGCCATAATGGCGTATTTAATCGTGCTTCAAGGCTTTGGTGTAAATACGTGTCCCAGTTCATTACAGCGCCGCATTATAAAATTGTTCAGTATCTTTGTTAGCAACAGCCTGCATTAGCATTTCTTCTTGCTGATTATCACCTACTGAAACGGCTAATTTTTCAGGGTTTAGTCCTAGCTTGCGGAATAATTGATGGTCTTTATCTTCAGTTGGGTTAGTTGTGGTTAATAGCTTACAGCCATAAAAAATAGAGTTTGCACCAGCCATAAAACAGAATGCTTGTGTTTGCTCACTCATTTGCTCACGACCTGCTGACAAACGTACATAAGAACGAGGCATCATAATACGAGCAACGGCAATAGTACGAATAAAATCAAAAGGATCGACATCATCGTTATTAGCCATAGGTGTTCCTTTAATTTTTGCGAGCATATTAATAGGAACACTTTCTGGTGGTTGCGGTAAGTTGGCTAATTGAACAAGCATTGCTGCCCTATCTTTTACTTCTTCACCTAATCCTAAAATTCCACCAGAGCAAACTTTAATCCCGGCATTACGTACTTTATCAAGCGTATCAAGTCTATCTTGAAAAGTTCGCGTGGTAATAATACTGCCGTAGAATTCAGGTGAGGTATCAAGATTATGGTTATAAAAATCAAGCCCAGCATCAGCAAGACGACTTGCTTGTGAATCATCTAATTTACCCAAGGTCATACAAGTTTCCATACCTAATGCCTTTACTTCTTTCACCATTTGTTCAAGATAAGGCATATCTCGTTCATGAGGATTACGCCAAGCAGCCCCCATACAAAAACGTGTAGAACCTGCTGCTTTTGCTTTTTTCGCAGATTCAATAACTTGTTGCACTTCCATCAGACGTTCTTTTTCTAGCCCTGTTTTATAGCGAGCACTTTGAGCGCAGTATTTACAATCTTCAGGGCAAGCACCTGTTTTAATCGAAAGCAAAGTACTGACTTGAATTTGTGAAGGGTCAAAATATTGACGATGTACTTGTTGTGCTTGAAAAATCAAATCCAAAAATGGCATATCAAACAACGCTCTAGCTTCTTTTACTGTCCAGTTTTTTTGTGTACTCACAATACATTCTCCTATACAAAAGTGATTGCCAGTTTAAATAATAGGGTTATCATGTCAACTAAATTTGATAAAATAGGTTTACAACAGTAAGTGAATAATAGAATGACACCTGATGATATTGATTTTGATTTACGCCATATCTGGCACCCTTACACCTCAATGAGTACACCACTTCCAGCTTACCCTGTAGTAAGTGCGAATGGTGTTGAGCTCACTTTATCTAATGGAAAAAAACTTATTGATGGCATGTCATCTTGGTGGGCAGCTATTCACGGTTATAATCATTCAACACTGAATGATGCTATTAAAAAACAACTCGAAAATATGGCTCATGTGATGTTTGGTGGCATTACTCATCCACCAGCAGTCGCACTTTGTAGAAAACTATTAGCCATAACGCCAAAACCGCTAGAATGTATATTTTTAGCTGATTCAGGTTCAGTGGCCGTGGAAGTAGCTCTAAAAATGGCATTGCAATATTGGCAAGCAAAAGGTGAAAAGCGCCAACGTATTGTGGCATTAAAACGGGGCTATCATGGTGATACGTTTGGTGCAATGTCAGTGTGTGACCCTGATAATTCGATGCATAGTCTCTACAAAGGTTATTTACCTAATCATCTATTTGTTGAAGCGCCTCAAACGGGTTTTTATGATATTTGGGATCCTCAAGACATCGTGCCATTACGTCAAACATTAGAGCAATATCATCAAGAAATCGCAGCCGTAATGTTAGAGCCTATAGTGCAAGGTGCTGGTGGTATGCGTATTTATCATCCTGAATACCTAAAACAAACAAGAGCGCTTTGTGATGAATTTAACGTGCTATTAATCGCAGATGAAATTGCTACAGGGTTTGGTAGAACAGGAAAGCTATTTGCTTGTGAACATGCTGATATTGCCCCTGATATTATGTGTGTAGGCAAAGCCCTAACAGGGGGATATATGACATTATCAGCCACATTAACAACACGACATATAGCCAAAACCATCAGCCAAGGTGATGCGGGTTGTTTTATGCATGGCCCTACTTATATGGGAAATCCACTCGCTTGTGCTGTTGCTGATGCAAGTTTAGCGCTGTTAGAAACAGGAGAATGGCAACAACAAGTCAGCACCATAGAAGCACAATTAAAAAAAGAACTATTGCCGTTAAAAGATGCTGAAAAAGTGGCTGATGTTCGCGTATTAGGCGCAATTGGCGTAGTTGAAATGAAAGAGCCTGTAGAAATGGCAATATTACAAAAAAGGTTTGTCGATGAAGGTGTATGGATAAGGCCTTTTGGTAAATTAATTTATATTATGCCTCCTTATATTATCAGTGAAAAAGCACTTACAACGCTGACTCAAGCAATGGCAAAAGTTATTAGTCATAATTAACAAATAAAAATGCCTCTTGCTATCAATCTTAAAAGATACTCACAAGAGGCATTAATTTATTGCTCAATAAAATGATACGATCAAGCTTTAGCTACAACCGTTACCCACATTGGGCCTTTTCCTACAGGATATTGCGCTAACGGTGTTAGTTTTCCTGTATATTTATCAATGTGTGAAACCGAAACAGCATCTGATTTTTGACCACTCGAAATTAAATATTTGCCAATATTATCAATCGAAAATCCACGAGGCTGTGTTTGCGTTGGATAATAAT
>NZ_LXEN01000131.1 GCF_001654855.1 Proteus myxofaciens ATCC 19692 | reverse complement strand
CCACAGGCTGTAAATTATTGCCATCATCAGAAATCGCCATACAGCAAATAAAGCTCTCTGAACGCTCGCTGATATAAAGAAAACGACCATCTGGCGTAATATGAATATCCGATGCCCAGCGCGTACTATTGAATTTTTCGTGAACAATATCTGCCGTTTGCATTAAACGATATTTGTCACCCATACGGCGATAAACATTCACTGTTGCATCTAATTCATTGACGCAATAAAAAACATTACCATTAGGATGAAATGCCACATGACGAGGGCCAGCATCAGGTGCTGTTGTTAATTCTTCGGCTCTCGCTTCTGTTAAATAACCATCACTTGAAAGATTGAAGAAACGAATATGATCTTCACCTAAACATGGCACAATCAGTTGCTTGTTATTCCAATCGATATTAGAAGAATGCGGTTTATTTAAGCCTTCAACCACTTGAATTGGTGAGCTTGCAATCCCTTCTTTAATAGGAAGAACTGCTAAATTACCTTGATGATAAGAAGGGACAAATAAAAATTGGCCTGTTTTATCTAAACAAAGATGTACTGGTGTACCGGGTACTGATGTGATGGCTTTTTGCTCTAGTTTACCATCATCGACAATCTTAAAGGTTATAATACTAAAGTTAGGTCGAACACCCACATAAAGATATTTTCCATCTGCGCTTGCAACCATAGGTTGTACTTGTCCTGGTACTTCAACCACTTGTTTTAAATCCATTTCACCAGCGCTATTGAGTGAAAAAACATGGATTTGATGACTCTCTGGACTTGCTATATAGACTACCTGTTCCATCCTTTCTCCTTAACATCTGTTATCTATTGATTTATAAAGAATATTAAACTGATGATAAATAATTTACCACGATTATGTTTGTTTATCTTTATAAGGTTAACGTGTAACATCGAAGCTATTGCATCTTAATACTATCAAGGGGCTTATTATGTCTTATCGCGTTATTGCACTGGATCTTGATGGCACATTGCTTGATGACCAAAAACGCATTCTTCCTGAATCTATAGAAGCACTCAATCAAGCTCGAAAAGCCGGTATTCAAGTATTGATTGTAACAGGTCGCCACCATGTTGCTATTCATCCGTTTTATCAAGCGCTACAACTCGATACCCCTGCTATTTGCTGTAATGGAACTTATCTTTATGATTATAATGCCAAAAAAGTATTAGAGTCTGATCCATTAACCACTCAAGAAACGCAAGATGTGTTAAACCTTATCAAACAAACCGATATACACCATTTAGTCTATGCTGATGATGCCATGCTTTATGATGAATTATCACCACCAGTTCAACGTTCACTCAATTGGGCTGATACACTCCCGCTTCATCAACGCCCTAACCTCGTTAAAGTCGATGATTTCTATCAAGCAATGCACGATGCTCAATCTATTTGGAAAATTGCGACAACAACACCTAATCATAATGAATTACATGCTTTAGTTGAAAAAATAGAACAACAAGTCGGCTTAGAATGTGAATGGTCATGGGTAGATCAGGTCGATATCGCTAAAAAAGGTAATAGCAAAGGGCGTCGTTTACAGCGTTGGGTTGAAGCCAATGGTATGAAAATGAGTGATGTGGTGGCATTTGGCGATAATTTTAATGATTTAAGTATGTTAGAACATGTAGGCTTAGGCGTTGCAATGGGTAATGCTTCTGATGAAGTGAAATCACGCGCAAAACTTGTCACTAAAAAGAATACTCAGCCAGGTATTGCAGAAACTATTCATAAATATATTCTGTCTTAATGACTGACGTTAATTTTTTATATACACATATAAAAAACCTCACATTTTTTTGATGTGAGGTTTTTAACTTTGCACCAACTAATACATAAATTAAAGATGGCGGCTTAAGGATATACTCTTAATTTGTGCATATAGCCATTGGCCTTCTTGAATATTCAATTCATCTTTTGCCCACGGCGTAATCCTCGCCCATAAATAATTGCCATCATTGACTAATTTAACATCAACTTGGCCATCATTAGGGATAATTTCAACTACTTTCATATGAAGTACATTACGAATACTACTATTTGATGGGCGCATTGTAGTTAGTGATACATCGGAGGCATCAATACGAATACGCACATCACGACCAATTTTTGCTTCAATTTGAGGTAACCATAGTACTTGATTACCAAATGCTGTTGCTGTCATATCATAATGATTATGATGCTCAACAACCATGACATTAGCCACACTGCTTAATGTCTCTTTTTGTAACCAAGGTCGTAAAGCACTGCTTGCCCATACATCTTCAAGCTTACCGGTTGCTTTGATTTTACCTGCATCCATCACTATGACATTATTAGCAAGCCTAATTATTTCATCAAGACTATGGCTTACATACAAAATCGGGATTTGCACGTCTTGTGATAACTTTTCTAAATAAGGTAAAAGTTCGCGTTTACGCGGTAAATCAAGCGAAGCAAGAGGTTCATCCATCAGCATAATATCCGGCGCTGTTAATAAAGCGCGCCCTATAGCAACACGCTGTTTTTCACCACCGGATAATGTCAGAGGGAAACGAGAAAGAAGCTGTTCGATGCCTAATAAATAGATAATTCTATCAAACTGCACCTTCATGGTTGGTGACATACCATAGAGCAAATTTCCTCTTACTGTGTAATGAGGAAAAAGCCTCGCATCTTGAAAAACATACCCTACTTTTCGTTTTTCAGGAGGAAGAAAAATCTTTTTTTCTGTGTCTACCAATACATTATCATTGAGGATGATTCGCCCTGAATCAGGCTTAGTTAATCCCCCTATCACATTGATAAGTGATGTTTTTCCTGCACCTGACAGGCCAAAAACAGCGGTAATGCTTTCTGTCGGCAATTCGGTATTCACTTCAAGACGCAAACTACCTAGCGTCTGTTTAAAATTCATTTCTAACATACGCCCCCCAATCCTTTACGACCCCAGCGAGTAAGCCATTCTGAAGCCATTAAAGAGACGAGCGCTAAAATAATTGCGATAACACATAAACGAGCCGCATCCATTTCTGCACCTGGTGTTTCAATTAAGGTGTACATGGCTAATGGAATAGTACGCGTTTCACCTGGAATATTGGAGACGAAAGTGATTGTTGCGCCAAACTCACCTAATGAGCGAGCAAAAGCTAATACCACTCCAGCGATAATCCCTGGCATAGACAACGGTAACGTAATAGTAAAAAATACCCTTAAAGGTGAAGCCCCTAAGGTTCTTGCTGCTTGCTCCATACGCTGATCAACGGCTTCTAATGCTAACCTAATTGCCCTTACCATTAATGGAAATGCAACTACTGCGGAAGCCAGAGCTGCACCTCGCCAACTAAAAGTAAAGCTAAAACCAAACCAGTTATAAAGCCATTCACCAATAAATCCTTTTCTACCCATACTAATGAGTAATAAATAACCTACCACTACGGGAGGCAGTACTAATGGCAAATGAATAATGCTATCAAGCAATGATTTACCTGGAAAACGTACCCTAACTAAAAGCCAAGCCATAAAAATACCAAAAGGCAGACTGATAATAACAGCAACAGTCGATACCTTAAGGCTTAATATTATAGCTTGCCATTCGTATTCACTTAACATCTCCAAAAGTCTATTTCCTACAGTGGGCTAAAGCCGTATTTTTTAAAAATTTCTGCGGCTTGAGGTGTTTTTAGATAGTCATAAAATTCACGAACTGATTTATTGTCTTGATCTTTTACAACTGCCATTGGATATTCAACAGGTTTATGGCTATCCGCAGGGAATACGCCAACCACT
Source organism: Proteus myxofaciens ATCC 19692 (assembly GCF_001654855.1). GTDB lineage: Bacteria > Pseudomonadota > Gammaproteobacteria > Enterobacterales > Enterobacteriaceae > Proteus > Proteus myxofaciens. The sequence goes on along the minus strand of NZ_LXEN01000131.1, from coordinate 5,472 downwards.
TTTACTTTATTACTCGCAACCGCATCAGAACCATAAACAATACCTAATGGTGCCTCATCACGCTCAACAAGCGCCATCCCACTACGTACATTATTAGTACGAGCCATTTCAGGACTAACGGTATTCCATGCACCTAAATACTCTAAAGATTCCTTTGCATAAATTCCTACAGGCACATGGTCAGGGTCGCCAACTGCTAATTTACCGCCATGTAATAAGGATTTCCATTTCGTTTCCTTATTAATAACAACGTCATTTAGTGAACTATCTTTAGGGGCAATAAGCACTAAATCGTTACCTAATAGCGTATAACGAGTATCAGCAACCATTAAATTTTTATCAATTGCGTAATCCATCCACTGCTGATCTGCTGAAATAAACAGATTTGCAGGTGCGCCCTGTTCAATTTGACGTGCTAATGTAGAAGATGAAGCATAAGAAGCAATCACTTCTGCATTTTTTTCTTGCTTATATTGTGCCGCAATTTCGTTAAGCGCATTAGTGAGAGAAGCGGCAGCAAATACCGTTATTTTCTCCGATGCAACACTTTGGCTAACAAGTGCAAAAGAAATAACGGCGCCAGCAAGTAATTTTCCTGATAATTTTTTCATTTTATGATTCCGGTTAAATTAGACATCAACACGCTGTATATACCAAGATACAGCGTAAATTGAAAGGATTAGATGCTAAAAGCTGGTGATATATCAATAAAAAATTGAAAGTTCAAAAATAGAACAAAAGAGAGAATAAAGCGCTTATCACTACAGAAAATAACTAAATAACTAAATAACTAAATAACTAAATAATTAAATAACCAAATAACCAAATAATCAAATAATCAAATAACCAAATAACCAAATAATCAAATAACCAAATACTAATAATATTATTTATATTCAAGATAACCTTATGATTTAATTATTTCCCAAGCAACGGATTTGTAAGTATATTTTTTACATCATTTTAACCAAAAGAATATAAATAAAATTAACCATTAACATAATTTAAAATATTACTTTAAGTATATACAACCATGATAATAAGTGAAGGTACCTAACACTATGATAAAATATAATAAATACTCAATAAAAAAGTAAATATGACCTTTACAACATTTAATATAACGACTAATTATTAATTATAAACTAAGCGAAGTAATAGGACATCATATGTATATATCATCGATAGAAACTTATTTACCTGGTTGTAATATAGATAATGAAAAACTTTCTAAATTAGTTAATTTTAAACCTCAATTAATAGAAAAATTATTTGGTAATTATGGTCGGCATTTTTCTACTAATATAGAAACGGGAAATATTACATCTAATGCAGCTGATCTCGTATCCTTACTAATAGAGAAACTTGTTAAATATAAAGATAATGGATTTAAAGATATTGAATTCATTATATTATCAACAGCGACTCCTGATCACTTATTACCAACAAGTTTAAATGAAGCCTGCTATAAACTAGGTTTAAAGAATATAGAAACATATCAAATAACAGGAGGTTGTTCAGGTGCATTACAAGCTTTAAACCTAGCTAACTATATTATAAAAAGTAAATCACATCAGAAAGGTTTAGTCATTGGCGTTGAATGTTCAAATAAATTTTTAAATATATTTAATGAAAAAGTAGAAAAATTATCACCTAAAGAACTTGTTAATTATTTTTTATTTGGTGATGCAGTCGGTGGGTGTATAGTTCAAAGTAAACATACAGCAGGCGCTGTAGAAATAAAAGATATATATTATGAATATCTTGGACTAGATGAAGTTGCTGCACAATCTATTGATTGGCATGGTTCAAGAAATGATGCAGATACAGACTCTGACTCTATGATCCAAGAAGAGTATAAACTTATAGAGAAATTAGTTCCCAATTTAACAAGCGAGCTTTATCATAAAATAATAGAACGTAACAATAAAGAACCTAGGTGGATAATGCCTCCTCAGCTTTCAGGAAAAATGGTTAAAGAAATTTGTAATAAAATGAATATTCCTGATGAAAAAATTTTATCACTTGTTGATATCATCGGCAATTGTGCCAATGCAGCAATATATTTTCAATTGAAAGAGTTTTATGATTTAGCAGAAAAAGGCGATACTGGTGTTGCTATTTCAATAGAATCTTCTCGTTGGTTATCTTCAGGTTTGTATGTAAAGAAAGGAGATAATAATGAATAAGAGTATATTTAATAAAATTATAGAGGAAAAAAAAATAAACTACTCTGGAATGATAAAAGTAACAGGATTGTTACTCTGTAATTTAAGTCATAAAGCGATATTTCCATTAATGAAATATAATGCGGCTAAATTTAATACAGAATTTATTTTTATTGAGTATGAATATAGTGATTTTTTCACCTTCTACAATTTATTTAAAGATGAAATTATCGAAAAAAAACCCAATAATATATTTATATTATATGATGAAAATTACTATCTCGATAAATACAAAACTTGCAGACCATTAGAACAAGTCATAACTGAGATAGAAAAAAGGGAAAAAGAAATATCATTTATTGTTAATAACTTGGAAGAAAAAAGTGAAATAAACTTAGATATAATCATTTCCACACTATACTTAAACGATAATAAACTAAAACAATATATTAGCATTGAGGAAAGAGAGACAATAAAAAATAAAGTAAACGATTTTAATATTAACCTTTATAATTTAAAAAGAACAATTTTTTCTAAAATTAATTTATGCATTGTTGACATGGATGGGTTTTATGGCGAATCACTAGAAGATATTTATTCTGAAGGGAATTCAGTCGCTACTTTAAGTTTTTTAAATTACTTTGCAAAAAACGTAATCGATTACATCCGATTAAAACAGGGTAAATCTCTAAAATGTATTATCACAGATCTAGATAATACATTATGGGATGGAGTTATGGCAGAACAATCCACGCTCATCAAAACTAAAAACGATATTTATTTTAAAAGATACCAGAAATGGCTAAAAAGAATGCAACAACAAGGCGTCATTCTTTCTATCGTTAGCAAAAATGATAGCGATTTTATAAAATGTTTTTTTACCAAATATCAAGATGAATTAGCCATATCTTGGGATGATTTCACTTTTCCAGAAATAAATTGGAAAAATAAAAGCAGCAATATACTTCATATTTGTCAAAGACTTAATATAAGTACTGAACATGTCCTTTATATAGATGATAATTTATATGAAATACAAGAAGTAAAAAATTCTATTGAAAAAATTAATATATTTCACTTCGGAAATGATATTAAAGAGAATGTTGACACATTATTAGTATCTGATTATTTCCTTAAGGAGAAAATTACACAAGAAGATATTCTAAGAAATGATACTTTCATTGCTGATATAAAAAGAGAAAAGTTATCAAATGAATTAAAAAACCATGATGACTTTCTAAAAGATATAAAAATGGTTTTACATGTTAGAGAATTAAATACAAAAGATATAGAAAGAATATCAGATTTAACACTAAGAACAAATCAATTTAATATGACAACAACAAGAATGAAAAAATCTGATGTTATTAACTATGCTAAAGATAATCATATATTAGTTTATGATTTTGAAGATAGACTAGGAAATTACGGGATTATAGGTGCATCATTTATAAAAAAAGAAAATAATGCGTTTATTATAGATAATATGGTGTTAAGCTGCCGTGTTTTTGGCCGTGGAGTAGAATATGCAATGATAAAAAGTATTTTAGAGCTATCTAATAAAGTAGATATAAAATATTTAACTGGTAAATTTATTGAAACATCTAAAAATAAAAATTTTTCTTCATTTTATACAGATTGCGGGTTGAAATGGCAAAAAGATAATATATATAAATCAAGCATCAACAATATAGAAATTAATAAAAAATGTCGTTTAATTAAAATTATTGGAGAGTAAAAATGCAACCTTATGAGTTTATTAATTTTATAAATGAAAAAACAGGTATGAATCTAAATATAGAAGATATCAATAAAGATATTACAGAAATAGATGAATGGGACTCATTAACATTTATCTATATGATTATTGAGTTTGAAAATAAAAACAATATAAAAATTGATATAGAAAAAATATTATCCTGCACAAACCTTAATAAAATACTCGAGGTAATTAATCATGAAGTTGGAGAAAATAACGAATAGCAGAAATCAAACGATCATTTTCTTAGATATAGCAAAAAATATTCCTTCAGTAACACTTATAGATAAAGTCTATATCGATAAGTTACATCTGAAATATTCCACTGCAATATTAATAAGTGCAGTAACTAATGCTATAAATGAAATGCCTCATTTGAATTGTATGGTTAAGTATGGAACCGATAATAAAATTATCTCAATGAAAAATATTTCAGCCAGATTAACAATATCTGACAAAAAAAAGAATGGCATAAAAGGAGTATATTCTACTTTATTAAATAATGTCAAAAATGAAAGTACAATAGATATATATAATAAAATTTTAGAAATAAAAAGGAAAGGAATTAAAGGATTGGAGTCATATAATAAAGTTATCTTGTTGCAAAAATTACCATATCATATAAGTAAATTTTTAGTTAAAACCATGTTGTATTTATTCCCCAAAAAGCAAAGTGAGTTATTTGGTAGTTTTACTGTTACTTCATTTGGAAAAAACAGTCAAAAAATATGTATTCCAATATCTGGTTCAACATTTACTTTTACTTTAGGATCAATCCAGAATATTGATAGCAATAATCCTTTTTTAAACATTGTAATGATATTTGATCATAGAATTATTGACGGAATAGAAGCGTCTATTTTACTCGATAAAATAAAAGATAACTTTGCCATCTATTTATTAAAAATAAAGGAAGAAATCAATGTTCAGCCTGAGCCAAAGTAAAAATTTTGTATTATTACACGCTAAAACACTAGGAATTGGTAAAGAAGTAAAAAACCTGATAGATAGTGTTGAAAGCTTAACTGATTCCTCAGAAAAAGGTTGGGGACCTTTATTTATAAATGAAGCTAGAAAACAAAAAAAACAGGGTAATATAGATAAAGCACTTGGTTTTTATAATATTGCTAGATTTCCCTTCCCAAATACAAAAACTCAGCAAGAAGCTTATAAAGAATATCTAGACTTATTTAATAAAAATTATATTGTAAATAACCAGCTTAAAAAGATATCATTATTTAATGATAAATCTATATTTTACTACAAAGAAGGAAATTCAAATAAAAAAAAACAAGTTTTGATTATTTGTGGTGGCATAATTTCACTTAAAGAACAGTGGGTAAGAGCATTAAATTTATTAAATAAATTTGGTTTTTCTATTATACTTACAGAATTACCTGGTGTAGGTCAAAATAATATTCCTTATGACAGTTCATGTTGTACTTTTTTTACAGAAATATTAAACGAGCTTGATATACAAAGTGATGCAAATTGTCATATTCTTGGTTTAAGTTTTAGTGGCTATATTGCACTTCGAAATAGCAA
>NZ_LXEN01000130.1 GCF_001654855.1 Proteus myxofaciens ATCC 19692 | reverse complement strand
AGGAAGAATATCATTACTTGTTTTCTTGATAAAAATAGAAAAAAACAGCCCTTTATTTCTAAAGGGCTGTTCTAAATAGGCTTGTTAGGTTATGAGTTTTTATCCGCTTTTTGCGGACGAGGTGAAATCAAGTTAAATACTTCACCTAAACCATAAATAATGCCCATGATAAGCACCATAACAACAGGTACCATCAAGAGAGCAAACCCTAAACTTTTCAATAATTCAAGCATGATAACCTCTTTATCATGGTATATTCGGAAAGCCAGAGTTGGCATTTCTTCACGAATAACGAATAATAACGCTATAGTTATCTCTATTCTAGAGAATTATCACAGTGTGTCGGCACAAAAAATGCGGTAAACACATAAAACAGAAGAAGCCTATCATATGCAAGCAGAAATATTACTCACACTTAAACTTCAAGATAAGCTATTTGCCGATCCTCGTCGTGTTGCATTGCTAAAACAGATAAAAGCGACAGGTTCAATCAGTCAAGGGGCAAAAATGGCAGGCATCAGCTATAAAAGCGCATGGGATGCCATAAATGAGATGAATCAACTCGCAGACGAACTACTTGTTGATAGAGCCACTGGCGGTAAAGGTGGTGGCGGTGCAACGCTAACACATTATTGTGAGCGTTTATTGCAACTTTACGATCTTTTAGGGCAAATTCAACAAAAAGCATTTGATGTCCTTAAAGACGATTCACTCCCTCTTGATAGCCTTTTAGCTGCTATTTCTCGCTTTTCATTACAAACCAGTGCCAGAAACCAATTTTTTGGTACGATTATTGAGCGTGACAACCTGCAAGTTCAACAACATGTTAATGTGCAACTTGCAGATAAAAAAACGATTATCCGAGCTGCATTAACAGAAAAAAGTGCAGATAGATTAGGCCTGAAAAAAGGCAAAGAAGTCCTTATTTTAATCAAAGCGCCTTGGGTACATATTGAAAAAAATACGACACAAACACAACAATATGACAATGTATTATCAGGTGCATTAACACATATTGAAACAGGCAGTGAAAACAGCGAACTTGTTGTTACTCTAGAAGGTGGACAAGAAGTGTGTGCCACATGTTCTAATCAGCATGTTAAAGAGCAAAATTTACATCTGAATGATACTGTCACCGCGTTGTTTAATGCAGACCAAGTTATTATTGCTACATTGTGTTAATTATCCATAATATGATATTAAATAGACCATCACTTACTATTAATAAATAATAAGGTGATGGTTTATGTAATTACTAGTATATAAAGTTAGTTTTAATAAATAAATTTTCTATATTAATTTATTAATATTAAACTCTTCTGCTAATACAACGTGTAAATCCTTCTTTTATCGATGCCCCCAAAAGCTCATCACTACAATCAGCATTTAATGTAATAATTGCACTATCGGGAATTCCTTGCCCTACCCAATGATCCATGCGTAAATGGTTTTGAGGTCTAATAATAATTTCTCCTTCAATAACACTTAAACCACATAATTTCATATTTTTAAACAATGACGTTTTATTTTTATATCCATATTCTTTAATTATTTTTTTTGTCCATTTAGGATAAGATGTTTTATCATTATAAAGTTGATTAAAATACTCAGAGTTTTCATCTAATTTTTCACTTTTAGCTAATGCTATTTTAGCATAATAGCCTAAATCGTTATTAGCAACATTATCATTTAATATTTTATATTCATTTCTAAAATCTATAAAATGAATATAGCATCCCGATATTGTCACTATTATATAATAATCATAATTAAAATAAATATCCGCATATAAATTATGATTTTTTGATGTGAACATTGACTACTCCTTAATTATAGTAATATCAATTTTTATATTTTTTGACGATGCATTTTTAATAGAGTTGTTTATTATATCCCATTGTTCTTTAGTTGTTTTCTCCGGAATACCTAATTCTAATGTCTTTTGTTTTATGTATTCAGGCAAAATTATCACACCACTACTTCTATCTCCAATATAATTATCCATTTTTGAAATATATGTATTTAATGTATTTTCTATTGCTTTTGGGTTTTTAAGTCTTGCCGCA
>NZ_LXEN01000129.1 GCF_001654855.1 Proteus myxofaciens ATCC 19692 | reverse complement strand
GTAAGTCGTTTATTTGATAACCCAATATAATTCTCAAAGGTCATTCCTTGTTGTTCAGGCGTACCTTGATACATCCATTTCATTGTGATTTTATTTCCCGATTTGTCAATAAAATAAATATCTTTTATTGAAACAAATTGCGTTTTATTAGCTTTAAAGCTTATTGAGCCATAAATTCTATTAGCTCTTGTTAATGATGAACCAACCGTAATTAATGTAGTTAAATTTTCAAGAGTTTTTTTATCCCATCCAGTAACTTCACTTGCATTTTCGATCCATTGATTTTTTGCAAATGTTTCACTATCAGTTAATTTATCAGCATCACCATAGGTAAATAATTTAACCTTTTCATGACCGCTAAATATGGGATAATTTCCACCTATCCTTGTTCTTTCTTTTGTAATCCAATAATCTGAAAGTAATGAATCTTCCATATGTGTGTATGGATATTTTTTCATTAAAGATTCATAATAAATTCTTTCAGAAGAACTTAATGACTCTTGGGCAATACAATAAGTTTTTCGACATGAAGCAGCTAATAAACGCTCTAATTTATGATTATCTCCGTTTGCTAGCTCTTTAACGGCTTTTATTTCCTCAACATGAAGTTGTCGATTAAAACGCTCGACTAGTTCTGCTGAATTTGCACCACTAAAGACACCTTCAGCTTTACCTGTTGCAAGTAATCCAGCGAAAGCGCCAATTAAACGGCTTTTTTGGGCTTGCTCTTCACGCCAATTCTCGGTCTTAATTAAGTTATCATTAATCGTTATCGCTGCTATTTCTGCTGCAATGGCACCTGCAATCGCACCGTTGACATTTTCTCCAGCTATTTCTGCACTAACACCTGCAATAACAGCATGACTTAAAATTTTTCCTGCATGCCCTAATATTTCGCCGTTATTACCAATTAAATTCGCACCTTCAGCATGAAATTGACTGCCAAGGTTGCTTAATAAGGCGATTTTAAAATTATCAATAAAGCGACCACCTTGAATGGCAGTGCCTAATGTTGAGCTGACGATAGAATGAGAAGCAACACGCTGTGCAACTTGGCTCCAAGTTGCGTTATCAGTTATCAGTAATTTACCTGTAGAGGGTAATGTTCCACCTTGGATTGTCTGATCCCAACCCATAAATTGGTCAAGGCCATGTAATGCACCTGCAACTACCATACTGGTGAAAACTGATTTTACTGTGTCACTATTGCCTAGTGATTTGAATGTTTTATAAATATCGCCTTTATTTTCAACTAAAGAAACGGCAGCCTGTGAAGCCAAAGAAACAAAACCTGCTTGAGCAGCAACAGATGCTGAAGAAGCTATCCCAGCTGAGGCACCTGCGGCTGTTGCAACTTCGCTTGCCATTCCACCAACGGTTGTCGCAAGTGATGAGCCATAAGTAGCAATCGCGACTCCAATGGCAATAAACGCACCAAAAACAGGATTAATACGCTGAGTTTCTTCATCCCAACTGCTATATGTTTCCTTAACTAAATTCCAGTTAACATTTTCAGACTCTTGAAGTTCACTTAGCCATTCATATCCTGGTGTATTACTTAAAATTGTTAATGCTTGCTCAAGTGATTCTTCTTTTTGAGCTTTAACATCCGCAGAGATTATTTTTGGTGCATCAATTGTCAGTTTTCCGCCAATATGAAGCGCGGGTAATTGCCAAGTTTCGTTAAAATAACCTTGGTTACGGTGAGTAATATAAATATCTTGGGATTCAGTAATGATTTGTTTAAAAGTAACATCTTTTACAGCTTTAAAATAAATACTGCCTGTTTTGCTTATAATACTGGCATTATTTTTTGTATTAACTTTTGTTGCTTCAAGTGTAATATCATCATATGCAAATAAATGAATATCACCATTTGCATTAAACTCGGTAACTTTATTATTTTTATTATAAAATGTTTTCGTATATTTCTTTTTTGTGGCGCATAATGTCCACCAATTACATTTTTTCTTTTCCTCTTCGTAATAACTCGACTCTTCCATTGCTTGTGCATAAAGAAACCCACCTTGAGCAAAGCTATTAATTTCTTTATTTGCCTTCAGTTCTGATGCTTGAAATAAAATACTACCTTCTGATAAAAGAGTAATTTTATTACCACTATTAATTACAGTGCCTACTTGTTTGTGATGTTCTTCAAGCTCAGATTCTGACTCTGTATAAGAATAGGCTTGTACAGCACCCAATTGCATATCACTACCAGTAGAAATAGTGATATCATCTTCTGATTGAAAATAACTCCCTTTTGCAACAAGTTGTTCAGATGCACTTATTGTAATTCCTTTGTCTGCAACAATCGTTGTTATCGCATTTTGATTATTTTTGAAATCCGTATCAGGATTTCTAAGAGCAGAATAATTTGTTGCACCTAAATTTATATTTTGACCTGCAAATAGCGTTACTTTATTATTTGAGTAAATAAGTACCGACGTTAAATCAATATCACGAGCGGCATTCATTAAAATATTATTCTTCGCAACTATTTTTGAACGTAATTGAGGATAATTAATATTAGCAAAAAAAGGATCAACGTCTTTTATTGGTTTTGACGCTAGAAATATATCCTTCCCTGTTGTAAAGGTAATATTTTTACCAGCAATATATTTTATTCCTTGACTAACTATATTTTTTCCAGCAGTTAAATTTATATCCCCCATACTTTCCCAGATACCTATATTAGATACGAGATCTGATAAAGATGTTTTCTTCCTCATTTCAGGTAGTAAATTAAATAAAAGTGATTCATCACGATTAATAAAAATATTACCCAGTGCAGTTAGGCTAATTTCATTTGGTGTCTTAATTTGTATGTTTTCGAGAATAATATTATTTCCCGAATAAAACATAATTGAATTATCAGCAAAAATAGTTGGTGGTGAAAAATAATGATGAGAATAAGAATAAGCAGGATTTAATGAATAGTTAATATTGCCACTTCTAGTAATAAAACTAACATCTTTGGTTACCAGCGCACCTTGACTGTAGTTGATA
>NZ_LXEN01000128.1 GCF_001654855.1 Proteus myxofaciens ATCC 19692 | reverse complement strand
AGGTAGTACACTATTTTTTACTTTCTTAAGTTTATTGTTATCAACTGGAAATTTTCTTTCTAAACTTATACTATCTTTAAAATCTAAAACTAAACTTCCTCCTGATTTTAATATATATTCTGGATTATCATTTATGACAAACTCATAGTGACTTCCTGATTTTTTATATGAAATAGGATAATATTCTTGTTGAAATTTATCGATATCAAGATTAAACTTCTCTGAGTCAAAATGAAAATTATATTTAAATTTTTCATTTTCTAATAAATACGAGTCCCATAAATTCAAAAACCCTAAATGATTGTGAGATAATTTAGCATGACTTCCTGTTAAAATTAGATTATTGCTTGCACTAATTTTAGATTTATCACTAATTAATTCATTAGATTGTATATATGCATTTTTTCCTGAATCTATAACTCCTGGAGTATAATTTTTATTAAAGATAAATAATGTTCTTTCTGTATTTACACCACCATTTTTTCTTAGGTCTAACACATCAAACCATTTTTTATCAGTTAGCTCACTTATCTCAGGAACAAAATTGACAAAGATAAATTTTCGATAAAAATTTTCTGATGGGTTTAAAAATCTATCCCCTATACTAACAACATAATTAGAATTAGGATCTTGTTTTATTTCTTGATATAAAGGAGTTATAGATTCATTAACCAACTTCTTACTTCTAATTATCAAATCACCCTTTTCTGTTTTTATTGTGGCTGATTGATTTTCAATTAATGTGCTAGGGTCCCCTTTAGCATTTTTTTGTATCCATAAATTATCTGTAGATTTAATTAACGCTTTGCTACCTTTATTAGCAAGCTTATCTGTAAATAATCGCATATCTTTTTCTGCAATTATTTCACTATGATTTGTTAATGTATTAGTAGCTAAATTAATATCATTTTTTGCATTTAACTTTGCATTATTATTAATTTGTAATTCTTTGGTACTAATATTAATATCTTTCTTTGTTTGAATATTTCCATTGACAATAATTTTTCCATCAACGGTTAAATTCACACTGTTTTGATTTGTCTGAATATCACTTAAATTAACACCAACACCTTTTTCTGTACTAACTAGACGTATTTGATTGGCATACATTCCACCTAGTGCTTTCGTATCAATAGACAGCGTAGGTTTAACGCCTTCACTATTAATGCTATTTACTGTACCTTTATCAAAATCAATACGGTTATGACCTTGCATTAAAGAAAGGTTGTTAGCGTTAATTTTTCCATTTAATTCAAAGCGACGGCTAATAATGTCGGCATAATTCTGAGCTTGGAGATCTATACCTTGCGTGCCAATAACAACACTGCCTTTTTTCACTTCTATTGCCGAATAGGCACCTTGAGGGCTAAAAAGAGGTTTTCCTGTTGTGAGTGTAATTGCTGGGGTATTAATAAACGAACAACCATCACACGTAATGCCGTTAGGATTCGCAATTAAAACATCTGATTGTTGCCCTGCTACTTCTAATTTACCTAATAACTGTGAACGTTCATTTCCCACCACTTCATTAATAATTAAATGAGCTGCATTACCTTTTAAATGGCTATTTGCATTCACTTGTTTGGCTAATTGTGTATTAACAGATGTTGTTGCATTATTAAGCACAACACCTTGTTTGCCGACGTTAAAAGAATGAAATTTATTATGAGAAATACCATGATTATTAGGTTTAATAATATTAATAATAGGAACTGTATTTTGTTGGCTAATTTGAATATTTTTATCTGACGGAGTAATTGCTGAACTCCAGGCAGGATGCAAAGGGTAAATCGCAGTTAAATAAATAATGCCATAACAAATAATGCGTTGTTTTTTAGAAATTTCCTTTTCACACATAAAAACTCCTGTTTTATTTTTTAAATAGCTATAGAGATGGACCAAGATAAAGTCCATCTATTAGGTTGAGAAAATGAGGGTGGGTAAAATAACGGTTTATTAATTAAAACTTGTGAAGAGAATATTGATTTAGAAAATGAAGCACCTACTGCGCTACCTAATAAAGTCTGTTGCTTTGTTTGATATTGATCTGAATTGGCGACACCATAATCAACAGCGACACTAAATTTCCATTTTCCTACAAAAGAATTTAGCCACGGAGTATTAATTTCATTACGCCAGTAAAATCCTTTATTAGCATTCAAACTTTGCGTTTTATAACCACGAATAGAATTTAAACCACCTAATGATATTTTTTCTACACTATAAAGATTATCTGGTGTATGTTGTCCATAAAATGAGGATAAATAGATAAAATCTTTAGGTAATCGATATTGAAAAATAACATTAATACTTAGTTTTTTATAATGATTTCTAGGCGAATTATCAGCAATATAATCAGGCGATGCCCCCAAAAGAGAAAGTCCGATTTCTGCGGTTGGATTAATAATAAAATATCCATTAACAAAATTTAATTGATATTGTGGTGTAAAAAGGAATGAGGTAAGTATTGGGCTACTTATTAGTAATTTTTGATGTGCTAATTGAGTTTTTAATTTTTTATATTTTAAAGCTATCCCGGTTATTATTTTTTGTTGTTTATCACGATAGACTAAACGACGAATATCAATTTGTTGATTTGTATTACTAGTTTTATGAGGATAAGAATTATAGTTGCTTTTTAAAGGATGAACAGAGCGATGATGAGATATTTGATATTGATAAAACCAATATCCATAGGGAATATTGACACTTGCAGAATATGCTCGCTGATGATGAGAGTTAGAAAAATCAATATTGCTATTAAATAAAAAAGACCATTGTTCCCCTAATCCTAATAAAGAGTCTAGTATTGTCGAGCTAGTTAATACAATCTCACCTGTTGATTTAGAACCTGAATTATCAATTGTTAATTGACTATTTAGTGGGAATTTTTTATGTACTTTATTAATAAATACAGATGAATATCCCACTTTATCACTGGCTTGAATCTCCATTGTATATTGTGATGTAGTTAACCGATTTAGTTGCTCAAGCCCTTGTTCTAAATCACGTAAATTAAGAACTTTCTCTTTATATGATGGAAATATAATGGCAGATAATATTTTTGACGAATCATCAATAATAATTTTATTTATTTTCCCTTCAATTATTTGAATAGTGAGAGTTTTATTCGTTAGCGTTTGTTCAGAAATAAATGCCTGTGTGGTAATATATCCTTTTTCTATATAATAATTTGTGATTTGTTTTGTAATATCATTTATGTCATTTAAAGTTAAACAACGTTTTTGATAATCTAATATTAACTTTTCTTTTTCTTTATTGTTTAAGTAATTAGCTCCAAAAAGTATTATAGTATTAATATATCGACAATGTTTACTCTCAATATTATTAGCTAATGAACTTTTACTCATCAATAAAAATAAAAATAGCAATAACATTATTTTTTATATTTAATTTTATGCATATATAAATCTCCCTGAATAGAAATTTATATCATTGCATAAATATAAAATTTGAATGGCTATCATTTTATAAAAGTTTTATGATTTTGATTAATAGAGAGATACAGTTATTGACAATTAATTATTAACCCGATATTGATAAGTGTTCTACTTGCTCTTAAAGACCAAGGATTATAATAATGAAATACTTGCAACTTGAAAAAACACAATTTCGTTTAAATGATCGTCGCTGTTTACAAATCGAGCATTTAACAATCAATGAAGGTGATAGCTGGGCTTTTGTCGGTAGTAATGGCAGTGGTAAAACAGCATTGGCAAATGCATTAAGCCAAGAAAGTCTTTTGCTAACAGGAAATATGATCAATACCTTTCGCCATCCTATCAGTCTCTCTTTGGAAAAACTGCAAAAATTAATTGAAGAAGAATGGCGACGTAATAACACTGATTTACTCAGTGAGGGTGAAGAAGATACAGGATTAACTGTTGCACAAGTTATCCAAATGCAGATTACTGATAATCATCGCTGTTTATTTTTAGCACAACAATTTGGTATTGAACATTTACTATCAAGACGTTTTAAATATCTTTCAACGGGTGAATCACGCAAAGTATTACTTATTCAGTTATTAATGGGTGAGCCTGATTTACTTATTTTAGATGAACCTTTTGATGGATTGGATATCGAATCACGCCATGCACTAAATGAACTATTAACCCAATTGCATCAACAAAATCTGACCATTGTTCTTATTTTAAATCGCTTTAGTGATATTCCTGACTTTGTTCAACATGCAGGTCTATTAATCAACTGTGAATTAGTTATTCAAGGTGAAAAAGAGAATGTTCTTTCTGATTCGGTTATTGGCCAGCTATCTCATAGTGAATCGCTAGAAAATTTAGTATTACCTGAACGTGATGTAGTAGATGCTATTCCTGCACTTCCTCCTACTCTTTCCCCCATTATTTTAAAAAATGGTGTTGTAAGTTATAACGATAAACCTGTACTTCATCATTTAAACTGGGAAGTAAAACCACAACAACACTGGCAAATTTTAGGACCTAATGGCGCAGGAAAATCGACATTATTAAGCTTGATAACGGGTGATCACCCACAAGGTTATAGTAATGATTTAACGTTATTTGGCAGAAAAAGAGGAAGTGGTGAAACAATCTGGGAAATAAAACAACATATTGGCTATGTGAGTAATGCATTACATCAAAGCTATCGTGTTTCTTCTAGTGTGAGAAATGTCATTATTTCTGGTTTTCATGACTCAATTGGTATTTATCAAGCAATTACAGATAAACAACAAAAACTCGCTGATGAATGGTTAGCCTTAATCGGATTAACTGCACAAGAAAGCGCACCATTCCATTCTCTTTCATGGGGACAACAACGCTTAGTGTTAATTGTAAGAGCATTAGTCAAACACCCCACACTTCTTATTCTTGATGAGCCTTTACAAGGATTAGATACCACCAATAGATTACTCGTACAGCGATTTATCGATATTATGATTAGCAATAGCAACACACAGCTTTTATTTGTGAGCCATCATCAAGAGGATGCACCTTCATGTATTACTCATCGACTTACTTTTATAAAAGACAATGATATTTACCGCTATCAACAAGAAGTTTGCTAAGTCATTCTCTTTATTTTTTTAGATAGGACAAAAAGCAATAAATAGAAAGTGCTGGTTTACGAGCAACTCTAGATATTTTTATCATTAATTAATTCGCTTATTTTGAAGAAAATGTAATTGATTAAAATTACCGCATATTATGTTTTTTGCTTTTTCATGTAGATCCCGCTAGATTAGTAGCTTGATCGATTAAGCAAAAGGCATTGTTTCTGTATATTATTTCATCAAACAGAAAGTGTTTTTGACTTAATCACCCTTGTTTTGTTAGTTATATTTGGCGTTCTGGTCTATGAACCATATAATGATGATAGGCTGATTTTAAACTTATATTAAAAAAGTAATTATAGGAGTCTAAACTATGGCAGTAACTAAGCTTGTGCTAGTTCGACACGGTGAAAGTGTTTGGAACAAAGAAAACCGTTTTACAGGCTGGACTGACGTTGAGTTATCTGAAAAAGGCCGTCATGAAGCGCAAGAAGCAGGTAAACTGCTAAAAGCTGAAGGTTTTACTTTTGATTACGCATACACCTCTGTTCTAAAACGTGCAATTCACACACTGTGGAACATTCTTGATGAAGTCGATCAACAATGGCTACCTGTTGAGAAAAACTGGAAATTAAACGAACGTCATTATGGTGCTCTGCAAGGCTTAAACAAAGCTGAAACCGCTGAAAAATATGGTGATGAGCAAGTAAAACAATGGCGTCGTGGTTTTGCGGTGACTCCACCAGAATTAACTAAAGATGATGAGCGTTTCCCAGGTAAAGATCCTCGTTATGCATCTTTAACACCTGCTGAATTACCATTAACAGAAAGCCTAGCACTGACTATCGAACGTGTAACCCCATACTGGGAAGAAGTGATCAAACCACGTGTTGCTTCAGGTGAAAAAGTGATTGTTGCTGCTCACGGTAACTCTTTACGTGCTCTTGTTAAATATTTAGATAACATGAGCGAAGATGAAATTCTTGAGCTGAATATCCCAACTGCGGTACCTTTAGTTTACGAATTTGATGAAAACATGAAACCAATCAAACGTTACTATTTAGGTAATGCTGACGAAATCGCAGCAAAAGCAGCAGCTGTTGCTAACCAAGGTAAAGCAAAATAATTTTTGTTTAACTTTGTCAGTTACTAAATAGCAAAATGCCACTTTACAGTGGCATTTTTTATACTTGAAATTAATGATGTATTCTATTTATTACGGCTTATTACGACGCTCAGTAACAGCATCGGCTAATTGGCGTAATAAAACTTCAGTATCATCCCAGCCAATACATGCATCAGTTACACTTTTACCATAAACTAAAGGTTCGCCACTTTCTAAAGATTGGCTACCTTCTACTAAATGGCTTTCAATCATCACACCAATCAGTGATTTTTCACCACCACTAATTTGCTGACAAATATCTGCGCCAACTTCCATTTGTTTTTTAAATTGCTTACAGCTATTAGCGTGGCTGAAATCGACCATTACATTTTGAGGCAAACCCGCTTTTTTCAACCCTTCTTTAACTTCAGCAACATGTTTTGCACTGTAATTCGGCTCTTTACCACCACGTAAAATAATGTGGCAATCACCATTACCCGCAGTACGTACAATGGCAGAATGCCCCCACTTTGTTACAGATAAAAAGCAGTGTGGTGAGCTTGCTGCATTAATTGCATCAATCGCAACTTTTATTGTGCCATCAGTCCCATTTTTAAAACCAACAGGGCATGATAAGCCTGATGATAATTCACGGTGAACTTGTGATTCTGTTGTACGAGCCCCAATAGCCCCCCAACTCATTAAATCAGCCACATATTGTGGTGTTATCATATCGAGGAATTCACCTGCTGTTGGCAATCCGCTGTCATTGATAGTTAAGAGAAGATCTCGAGCAATACGTAACCCCTCATTAATATCAAAAGTGTGATCCATATGGGGATCGTTAATTAGCCCTTTCCAGCCTACTGTTGTACGTGGCTTTTCAAAGTAAACTCGCATAACGATTTCTAGTTTATCTTTAAGCTCTTCTCTTAGAAGGCTTAAGCGTTGTGCATATTCTAATGCCGCTTTAGGATCATGAATTGAACAAGGCCCAATGACAACTAATAAGCGATCATCTTTTCCAGAAAGGATTTGATGAATTGCATCACGGGCATGATGAACAGTAGAAGCTGCATTACTTGTTGCTGGAAATTTTTCTAATAACGCAACTGGCGGTAAAAGTTCGTTGATTTGAGTTATTTTAAGATCATCATTTTGGTAATTCATTCCCGTGTATCCACTCTCTATTTTCTAGTAAACGTTATTGTTGATTTCCCAATCTAACCATTCGTTTTCTATCTGTAAACACCCTTTCTAGTCGTAGGGGTAAGAGAGAATTATCTAAAAAAGGGTGCTCACTACGTAGTGCCCCTTTTAAACAAAATAATGATTCATAATTTCATTAAAGATAAGAATAAAAACAATGAATATCAAAGTGGATAGAAAATATAACTCTATCCACTTTTTTATTAGGAAGGAATATTAATTAAGAAAAGATATTATTTTTATTATTATTTTTCGCCGCTTTTATCCATAAACGAGAACCATTAATGGCGATAGCAAGTAATAGAATATATTCTATCGACATAGCGTATACGCCTTGCTTATAGAATATAACGATACTGATGACGTTAATCACAGACCAAATTAACCAGTTTTCAACTAATTTACGTGTCATTAAGATCATTGCTACAATTGAAAGTACCGTCATTGCTGAATCCCAGAACGGAAAAGCATCTGGCTCTAGAATAGGGGCTGCTAAGTTGGCTCCAAAGAGGTTTAATAAATCAACCGCAGTGAAAGCTAAAAAGCCAAAAACTTTGTCTATATTAAAAGTCAGCACAATAATTGCCACGGCAGAAATAGTCACCATGGCAATACTATGACTTGGTTTTAACCAACGTATTTTTAATTCAGCTTGATGTAGGCTGTTAACTCGGCTCCATGCGTACCAGCCATAAATATTGGCAACAAAGAAAAAGATTTGAAGTAATAAGCTTGCATATAATTGAATTTGAAAAAAGATGATAGCAAATAAAGTGACATTGATAAGGCCAAATACGTAATTCACTATTTTTTCTTGGCTTGCTAACCAGATACAAAGTAACCCTGCTATAGTACCGACAGCTTCAATCCATGAAAGGGGATAACCTTCTTTACCCAATGGAATATTGACTAAAATAGTATTGATACTAAACCAACTCATGATATCCATCTTACTACCCCATCTTAATCATAGAAAAATAAATAAAAACAAAGGTGATTTTGACATCTTGCAAAGTATTAAAGATATATTATAAATTCCCATTTATACCATTTATAATAGCAGTAAGTTTCTAATACTAAACTTCTTGTCATTTTCTAAAAATAATAACAAAGAAATGTTTTATATACTAAACAATTTAGTTTCTAAGTATCTTTAACAAAAAAAATAATAACGCATTTTTTACAGTCTTAAATACTAGAGAGAATTATCAGTATGGAGCCAACCACACGTTTGATCGACACTATGCTATCTTTTGCTTTACTCGATCCTAGAATTGAAGTTGTTATATTAACAGGATCATTAGGCCGTAATAAAAACATAGACAGTTATTCTGATATTGATATAGAACTTATTGGTCATGGTGCGACTGAACTCGCAAAAAGCCAACATTGGCTTGTTCAATTTGGTGAAAGTCTGGTTAATTTACAATCAGAATGTGAAGATCCTGAAAAAACAACTTGGCCTATCTATTTAAACGTCTTAGCTCAAGGGCGAAAAATGGATATTATGATGGCAGAGCCTGAACGCATTAATAATATGATATCAAATGGTCTTAGCCCAATTTATCAGCGTGGCTATGAGGTATTACTTGATAAAACGGGCTTGTGCAATAAATTACCAAAAAAAAGCGCTATAACGTCTCCTAAGCTGACAAAACAACAAGCCCAAGATAATGCTCAAGAATTTTGGTTTGAGGCCTCACAGGTTGCTATAGCTATTTTACGACATGAATTTTGGATTGCGGGCTCTCGAATGAATGATATGAGAGCATGGTTGCTATCTTTACTTGAACAAGTTGCCTTGCAAAACTCATCAGAAGATGTGTGGTATCAAGGTAAACATTTAAAAGAATGGTTACCTAAGTTTTATTCTTTACGCTCTCTTGAAAGTACATTTGCAATGAGCACACCTTATGAAGCTTCTGCTTCATTAACAATTATTATGGCTTTTTTTGCTGATGCTTCTAAACGTTTAGGAATAGAAGATAATATTGCAACTAAAATGCAAGAACTAACTAGTGACTGGTTAATTGATAATGAGTTTTTAACTGAAAATGAATATAACCGCATTAAAGCATCGATAATTTGCCAGTATTAATTAGCCAGTAAATCGCTTAATCATTTTTTTATAACTTTATAATAAAGGATAGTTTTCTTAATATTAAGAAAGCTATTTTTATATAGTTTTAGGTATAAAAAGCACTGATTGATTGATTGATTGATTGATTGATTGATTGATTGATTGATTGATTGATTGATTGATTGATTGATTGATTGATTGATTGATTGATTGATTGATTGATTGATTTTTTGAGGATAAATAAAAAGAAATATTAAAACAAGCTGTTAGTTTGATATTTCGTGGTAATGAGTTAGGAAAATTAGGAAGGGAATTTGAAATGGTGGGTCGTGGGCGATTCGAACGCCCGACCAATTGATTAAAAGTCAACTGCTCTACCGGCTGAGCTAACGACCCATTTCAATTTAACTAACAACGCAATATAGCTATTACGCCTAAAACAATGCGCTAAAGATAACAAGGTGAATTCGAATGGTGGGTCGTGGGCGATTCGAACGCCCGACCAATTGATTAAAAGTCAACTGCTCTACCGGCTGAGCTAACGACCCTTTCGAACTCGCCACATTCTCTGTGGCAACGGCGGGTTATAATACTGATTTAATGTTTTTGTGCAATGCTTTTTTTTAAAAAAAAGGCCAACAGCTTAAAAAACAATCAGTTAGCCCCAAAAATGCGCATTATTGGCATTTCGGGGCTACTGATTAGAGTGTATCTAATTGCTTTTGTGCTGATTTAGCACCGGCACTATTTGGATATTGTTTAATAACCTGTTGATACACTGCTTTAGCATTATCCTTTTGCCCTTTCTCTTGCATGATCAAACCAATTTTGTAAAAGGCTTCACTTGCTTTTTGAGATTTAGGATAATTTTTAACAACCGTAGCAAAAGTACTTGCTGCCTGATCCTTATTACCTTTTAAGTAATACATCTGTCCTAACCAAAAGTTTGCATTAGATTGATAACTAGATTTAGGATAGTTGCTAATAAAATTGTTTAACTCGACAATCGCTTTATCGTAATCTTTTGAATTAAGTACGATATCAACTGCCGCGTTATAATCCGCTTTTTCATCACCTTTCGAACTTGTATCTGTAGGTGTAGAAGTAGGATTATTGTCAGCTTGTGTTGTTTGTGGTGTAGTTGAAGCTCCACCACTATTGAGTCCATCAAGTTGCTGATAGATATTTCGTTGACGCTCTACAACTTGGTTTAATTGGTATTGGTTTTCCTGAATTTGACCACGCAACATATCAATATCACGCTGAGAATCTGCAAGTTGTTGCTGTAATTGGGTCAAAAGCTGGCTGTGAGCATTTGAAATACGCTCAAGTTGGATGAGTCTATCATCAGTAGAGCCTGAACCGATATTACTGATTGGCGCTTGGGCAATAGCGGCTACAGGAGCCGCTACGCCAACCAGTAACAACAGACTCATCAATAAAGGTCTGAAGTTACTGTTGTTCATGCCGTTCTCTTAGTAAACCAGTACTGCACGACGGTTTTTCGCATAAGCTGCTTCGTCATGACCCAGAACTGCTGGTTTTTCTTTACCGTAAGAAACGATTGATATTTGATCAACAGAAACGCCTCTACCTTGTAGATACGTTTTAACTGCGTTTGCACGGCGTTCACCTAACGCGATGTTGTACTCAGGAGTACCACGTTCGTCAGCGTGACCTTCTACAGTGACTTTGTATGAAGGGTTAGCACGTAAAAAAGCAGCATGTTGATCTAACATGTTTGCATAATCAGAGTTAACATCATATTTATCGAAACCGAAGTAAACGATATTATTTTGTTGTAGTTGTTCTAATTGTTGACGCGCTAATTCTTCAGCAGTAGAGCCACTTTGCTCAACAACTGGAACATTATTTGTATCTGTTTGATCATCGTTTTTGTTTGAGCTACATGCTGCAACAGCAACGAGTGGTAATGCTAACATCAACCCTTTAAACACTTTGTTTAATTGCATCTCTATTTGTTCCTTTATTGTTTGCCATACATAATTTTTATGCATCACATAAACGGAGACCAGGCAGGCGATTTCACTTGCCCATCAGTCGCCGGAAGACGCGCTTTGAAACGTCCATCAGTCGATACTAGTTGCAATATGGTACCTAACCCTTGAGTAGAGCTATAAATTACCATAGTGCCATTAGGCGCGATGCTTGGCGTTTCATCTAGAAACGTATCTGTTAGATATTGTACGGAATTCGTTTCTAGATCCTGCTTAGCGATATGTTGTCTACCGCTTTCAGAACTTACCATAACTAAGAAGCTACCATCAGGACTTACAGCAGGGTTTTGGTTTTGTTTACCTTCCCAAGTAAGGCGCTCTGGTGTGCCGCCGTTAATATTAATTTTATAAATTTGTGGACGACCACCTTGGTCTGAGGTGTAGACTAAAGTTTGTCCATCAGGCATCCATGTTGGCTCAGTATTATTACTTCTACCATTAGTTACCTGTGTCATATTGCCACTTGCTAAATCCATAATATACAGATTTAAACTTCCACTTTTTGAGAGTGCGAAGGCAAGTTTAGAACCATCTGGTGAAAATGCAGGTGCACCATTGTGTCTTGGAAATGATGCAATTTGGCGCACTTCACCCGTTGCTAATGTTTGTACAACTAATGCTGATTTGCCACTTTCAAAAGTAACATAAGCAAGTTTAGTACCATCTGGTGACCATGCTGGTGACATTAATGGTTGTGATGAACGATATACGCGGTCTTGATTAAACCCATCATAATCAGAAACGCGCAGTTCATAAGGGTATGCACCACCATTAGTCACTACAACATAAGCAATTCGAGTGCGAAATGCACCACGAATACCTGTTAATTTTTCAAATACTTCATCACTTGCGGTATGTGCAGCATAACGTAACCATTTTGAAGGTACTTTATACTCACTTTGTGATAATACCGCACCTGGAGAGCCTGCTACATCCACTAGCTGATAACTCACAACATATTGGCCATCAGCAGAAGGTTGAACACGACCAACAACCACAGAATCGATACCTAATGCAGTCCAAAGTGCAGGTTGGACTTCTGATGCCGTAACAGGTTGTTGAGGCATACGAGATACATCGATTGGGTTAAACTTTCCGCTATTGCGTAAATCAGCCGCGACCACACCAGCAATATCTTCTGGCATTTGACCTGTGCCTTCCCATTTAAAAGGGATAACACCAATAGGGCGCGCACTATTTACCCCTTGTGTGATTTCAATTCGAACTTCAGCATTAGCCAGAGTGGTAACGCATAGTATTAAAAGTCCGAAAATAACATTTAATGCCTGCTTCATCATGTCTCCCTTTTATTATTGCGATTATATGCGCAATAACGCACAGAATAGTAACAAACGCTTCTAAACAACACCATACAGCACATCAATAACATTCTAAAATCATTACGAATATGTGTACATTTCACTACAGTTAGTCAGTATTAAGGCTTAAACTCAATTCTTGAAGTTTTTACATCATTATAAATATCTTTCGGTGGCTTAGGTAGCTTAGCCGTATTCGCAGCCCTTAATGCTACTTGACATAATGCGGGATCTCCGCCAACGATAGAAGCATTAATCAATAAGCCATCTGGTGCAATATTTATTCTAAGTTCACACGTTTTGCCGCGGTATAAATCAGGGTCGATAAATTTTTGTTCAATGGCGGCTTTTAGTTGACCTTTATATTTATCAACGCCTTCACCATTTGCACCTGTTTTACCGCCACCTTTACCCGCTGCTGATGCTCCGCTTTGCTTGCTACCATCTGCCATTAAACCATCAAGTAAGTTATCAACATCCTTACTTTGCTGTTGTGAGGCAGCTTTCGCTTTAGCTTCTGCTGCCGCTTTGGCTTTTGCTTCAGCCACTTTTTTATCTGCTTCTGCTTTCGCTTTTGCCTCAGCGGCTTTTTTATCGGCCTCTGCTTTCGCTTTAGCCTCTGCTGCCGCTTTGGCTTTAGCTTCTTCTTTTTGCTTTGCAGCAACTATCTCAGCTTGTTTTTTAGCTTCAGCTTCTGCTTTTTCTTTCGCTTCGGCTTGCTCTTTTAAAATCTTATCACGTTCTGCTTTCGCTTGAGCAACAGCTTCTTCTGCCTTTTTCTGCTCTTCTTTTATCTTAGCCGCTGCGGCGTCTGATTCACGACGCTGTGCTTCAGCAGCTTCTTTTGCTTGCAAACGTTCCATTTCTAACGCTTTCAAGCGTTCTTGTTCTTTAGCTTGCTGTTGACGCAACTCTTCTTCTTGTTGTTGAGAGCGCATCTTGCGTTCTTGTTCTGCTTTTTGTACGTTTGTTTGCTGTGCTTTTTGCTGATTATATTGCTCAACCATGGTATTAGGATCAACCATGATTGCATCAACAATCTGCCCATCCTCACCACCGCCACCGCCTAAATCCCATTTCTGAGTAAGCGCGCCCCAGATAAGTAACGCGATGACAAGCAAGTGCAAAACAACAGACAAAATCACAGAACCGCTTAGCTTATCCCGGGTTGGTTTCGTCTTTTTTCCCACGCTATTATCCAATCTCTAGCTTATTCGACCCTAAATTATATAGGGTTCGTCATTAACCCAACGGATTTTACGCCAGATTGACGTAATATATTGAGTGCTTTAATTATCTCATCATAAGGAACTTCTTTTGAACCACCAATAAGAAAAACCTGCTTAGGATTTTGTTCTAATTGCTTTCTTGCAAAATCCATAATTTGCTCTGGTGGTAAAAGCTCCAAGGTATCTTGGTCAAATTTAATATTATATTGTCCCACACCCGCAACTTCGACAATAACGGGAGGATTATCTGCCGTAGAAACAGTTTGTGTATCTGTTGCATCAGGAAGATCAACTTCAACACTTTGCGAGATAATAGGTGCAGTTGCCATAAAAATAAGCAAAAGAACCAATAAAACATCAAGCAAAGGAACGATGTTAATTTCTGATTTTACGCCTCGGCGGCTACTGCGACCACGTGCCATCAGCTCTCTCCTTCTGCTTTAACTATTTTTTTTCTGCGCTGGTGAAAGCTTGGCGATGTAAAATCGTCAGGAACTCTTCCATAAAGTTATCATAACTTTGTTCTAGCTTATTAACACGCTGAGTGAAGCGGTTATAAGCCATAACTGCGGGGATTGCCGCAAATAAACCGATAGCGGTTGCAATAAGTGCTTCGGCAATACCAGGAGCAACCATTTGCAGTGTTGCTTGTTTTACACTACCTAGCGCAATAAACGCATGCATGATCCCCCAAACTGTACCAAATAGACCAATATAGGGACTAATTGAACCAACAGTTCCAAGAAAAGGAATATGCGTTTCTAAAGATTCTAATTCACGATTAAATGAAACACGCATTGCTCTTGATGCACCATTGACAACAGCATCAGGAGAATGAACATGCGCTTGATGTAAGCGAGCGAACTCTTTAAAACCAGAATGGAATATTTGCTCTGAACCTGAAAGATCATCACGTCGAGCTTGGCTCTCTTTATATAAACGAGCTAAATCAGTACCTGACCAGAATTTATCTTCAAAGTCAGCGGCCTCACGGTCTGCGGCATTTAACACTTTAGTTCGTTGAATAATAATCGCCCAAGATGCAATTGAAAATCCGATCAACAATAACATGATCAGCTTAACTAAAAGCCCCGCTTTTAGAAAGAGATCGATAACATTCATGTCAGCCACTACTTAAACTCCGCGATAATGGACTTAGGAAGCGCGATAGGCTTCATTTTTAATGAATCGACGCAGACAATTAATACTTCTGCGCTACACAATATACAGCCATCTTGATTAATCAGCTTTTGAGAAAATGTCATTGAAACACCTCTCAATTCAGTAATTTCACTTTTCACTTGCAAAAGATCATCAAGCTTAGCCGGTGCAATATAATCAATAGATAATTTACGAACAACAAAAGCAACATGATATTTATCTAATAAATCATGTTGATAAAAACCTTTTTCTCTGAGTAGTTCTGTTCTTGCACGCTCAAAATAATTGAGATAATTAGCATGGTAAACAACACCACCAGCATCAGTATCTTCGTAATAAACGCGAACTGGCCAAAGAAACTGCATAATTCCGTCCTTACTGTCTTAAGTTAATCCCAAGTTAAGTCCATAAATAATTTATAGATCTATTAACTATACTTAAGAGGTACCCCTAAGGGAATCGATAGTAACGTAAAGAATAGAAAATACAAATTTCAGGCGCCAATCATAAACTCTTCTTTGCAACACGCAATATGCTTTATGCGTTAAAGCATAAAAATATTTTTCTTATTCCCTGTAAAAATACTTGCTAATTTACAATTAGTAGTACAACAACTTCAAAAATGTATTTTTATATGACAAAAAAGCACCAGCAATATTGCTAGTACTCTTTACAAATCAGTTAATTACATAAAGTAGATGTTTCATGAAGATAATACCACTGCCAAGGGTTTTCATAAGACTCTCGTCTCATTAATACTATCGACTTTCGTGTAAGATTTTTCTCATTTTCATAATGGACCTCTTGATATGTGGCTGCGATTAAATGTTTTGTTTGATACAGCACTTTATAATTACTCGTTTTAATTGTGAGCGTTGGTCTTTTCCCTGCATTTTGTCTGAACATCTGAATCGCATCTTCATACTTAATCGTATTTCCATTAATGCCTACCATTGAAAAGTCTTTTGCTAAGATATTTTCAATATTCTCAATCGCGTTTTCATCTAATGGCGATTGTGTAAAAATAGTTTCGATATGGGTATGTAGTGATTCTATACTTTTTATAATTAAATCAAGATTGAGTTCCATTTTGTATTTCCTGTTGAAATGTTTTTTTCTTTAGCACTAATAATAATGTCAGTGGTAATACTCCAACTAACGCGCATATTAAAAAGGTAATGTGATAAGCCATTTGTGGAATAAAAAAGAGAGTAAGTAAATTAAATATCATTGCGACAACAGTAGCGCCGACACTAAAAACAACTTGACGATTAATATTCCAAATCACGCTAGCCTGAACCAAGTTTTGTGAATCAAAATCGTAAAGTGCCGTGGTTTGAGCAGTATTAGCCCCTATTCCCCCACCAATGCCAATAATTAAGTAAGCGATCGCTAATAATAAAATATCGCTATGACTATTAATGAATATCAATAGAAAAATACCAAAGCTGTGAAGCATCAAAGCTAAGATAAATAAATGCTTCATCCCAAGTTTATTATAAAGAAAACCACTCACAACTATGGAAATAAAGGCACCTATTGCATACAGCAACATAAACAATCCAGTGCCTTGCCCTGTAAATTTTAAATATTCTTGTAAATAAAAAATGGCCAGTATATTTATGCCTGTAAATACACCTGGAATGCAATAATAAATAAAAATAGAAAGTGATAATTTTTTATTTTTTAATAAAGCTAAATTAATGACTGAGAAAGATGCTTTCTTGTAGTGACGGTAATATAAAATGCAAAATAGTGTAGCGACGAGTAGTGAAAATAATGCTAATACAATAGATTGATATTCACCATAAGCAGAAAGCGCAAACAAACCAAAGACGATAATTAAACTGATAAAGACAATACCTTTAATATCAGGTGCAACTTTACCCTGTGGTCGTACTTCATTAACCCAAATAAAAGCAAGAAAGGCGGTTAATAGAGAAAAAGGAATATTGCTATAAAAAACCCAACGCCAAGAAACAGTATCGACAATAAAGCCCCCTAATGTTGGTGAAATAGCCGGAGCAATAAGCGCTATAGCCATTACTAATGTTGATACTTTACTTCTTTCATTCCCTTGAAAATAATGAAAAGTTAGTGCTTGCCCTATTGGAATAATCAACCCGCCACTTATCCCTTGAATAAAACGCCAAATAATAAGTTCACTAAATGTCGAAGAATATCCTGCAAAAGCAACAGAAATACTAAAAAGTAGCATAGAGCTTACCATTAAGGCTCTTATACCAAAACGTTGAGATAACCAATGGCTTAATGGAATAATTAGCGTTAATCCTAATATATAGCTATTTGAAACCCAAGTAACCGAAACAATAGACACATTCATTTCTAGTGCAATTGCCGGTAAGGCGATTGCCGACATAAAAATATTAATACAGTCTATAAAAAATCCGAGTAGAAAAATAACCGTAATTTTGTAGCGATAAGTCATAAAATCCTCCGCATAGAGAGTACGAAAGATTGACGAATAACGTCTATCTGACAAAATAGAATTCATTGTTTAATCAGAGTAAACAATCATGCAAAATCAGATAGACAGAATTCGTTCTTTTATTGCTGTTGTCGATACGGGTTCATTCACTCAGGCAGCAGCTTATTTACGATTAAGTAAATCTATGGTCAGTATTCATATTAAAACGTTAGAAACAGATTTAGGCGTTTCTTTGCTTAATCGAAATACTCGTCATTTCTCTTTGACTGAAACTGGGGAAATTCTATATCAAGATTTTAAACAGGCTTTAGCGCAATTAGAGCACACTATTGATAAAGCACGATTAGGCCAACAAGTATTGCAAGGTTATTTACGTATAAGTTCCACGGCGGAATTCGGCGAGAATTATATTTTGCCATTACTCAGTCAATTTGTGCGGCAACATTCCCAATTAAAAATACAGTATTTGTTTAACTCGTCTATCGATGATTTAATCAATCATAAACTTGATTTAGCAATTCGCTTAGGAACATTAAAAGACAGTAATTACCGCTATACAAAGTTGGCAGATTATTCTATTAGTTTGGTGGCTAGCGCTAATTTATTAGAGAAATTCTCATTACAAAATATAACCGATTTAGACGCTATTCCCTATTTAGCGAATAGCAATTTGCGCCATAGTAAACTTTCAACCGATTTGCAGTTAAATACCCTGCTATCACAATTACATCAAAAATCTTTTTTTGAAACCAATACTATTGCTGCATTAAAAGCGATGGCTTTACAACATCAAGGAATGGCTTTTTTGCCTCGTTGGTATATTCAACAAGAATTACAGCAAGGTGATCTTATAGCATTATTCCCTGATATGCCTTTGGTCTCTCAATCAGTTAATGCCCTATTTCCTTATAGTAGCCATATACCACGAAAAACGCGTTTATTTATTGATTACTTAAAAGACAATATTAAGCTTAATTGATAGCAATACTGGCAAAATAGATAAAGAACATATAGTGAAATAGAGAGTAGTAACAAATGAAAATGCCTTATTTCTCATTAATATATAAAAAGAAATAAGGCATTTTTTTAGAAGAAGAAATAATATAGCCCAACAACTAAGATAATAATTGCAGGGATTGGATGTAATAACCATTGTGCAATAGGGCGTTTCGGTCTATATGCTAATCCAAATATTGCGCCTGCACATACAGCCCAGATAAGCAATGCACCTTGCCATATCGCAAGCGAACTTGTATTCGCAGCAAAACGGCTAGGATCCCACATAATGCAAAATGCCATCCCTAATGCCATGATTAAAACAAGAGCCCTAATAGGGCCCTTGTTTAACAGTTGGTAGCTTTTATCCAACATTATTCTTCACTTTCTGAAGTTTTTTTAGCTTCAGCATGTTCGAATGCCAGTCCTGCGATTACCGCAATACTACAAGCGAAGAGTGTGCCTAGAAGCCATGCAAAATACCACATTCTCTATGCTCCTTAGTAAAGAGTATGATTATTGCCTTCGATAAATTTCTTATCAAGGCGACCATGCATTTTCCAGTAACACCAGATGGTGTAAAGGAGAACGATAGGTACAAAGATAATCGCAACAACAGTCATGACTTGCAGTGTAAACAGACTAGATGTTGCATCCCACAGAGTTAGACTCACATCAGGATGGCTTGAAGAAGGCATCACAAATGGGAATAGAGTCACACCAAAGGTTAGGATGATACAAGCAATTGTCAGTGAGGTGAACAAGAATGCCCAGCCACCTTTATTTGCCTTTGTTGCAACCATCGCCAGTAAAGGACATAGCAGGCCTAATGCAGGTAATATCCATAACAGTGGGTATTTGTTGAAGTTGGTCATCCAAGCACCCGCTTCATGAGAAACAGTTTTCAGCAAAGGAGAAGAAGGACCCGCAGTATCAACTGCACTTGTTATGATAAAGCCATCAATACCATAGATTAACCATACACCTGCAACTGCAAAGGCGATGAATGTAATTAATCCAGCGATATAAGTTGCTTTACGTGCACGCTCATGTAATTCACCAGAGGTACGCATTTGAAGATAAGTTGCACCATGTGCAATGATCATCATTAAGCTCACAACACCCGCTAATAAACCATAAGGATTTAATAAGCCTAATAGGTTGATAAGTGCGTTAGTCGTACCGTTATAAGAAACGCGTTGCATGCTATCAACTTCTAGTGGAACACCTTGTAATAGGTTACCAAAAGCGACACCAATAACTAATGGCGGAACAAAGCTACCAATGAAGATACCCCAATCCCACATACCACGCCATTTTGGTGATTCTAATTTAGAGCGATAGTCGAAACCAACAGGACGGAAAAACAGCGCTGCCAGTACAAAAATCATACCAAAATAGAAACCAGAGAATGCCGCAGCATAGACCATTGGCCATGCAGCAAACAATGCACCACCTGCTGTGATTAACCATACTTGGTTACCATCCCAGTGAGGTGCAACAGAGTTGATTAAAATACGGCGTTCAGTGTCATTTTTTGCGATAACACGCAATAGCACACCAACACCCATATCGAAACCATCAGTGACCGCAAAGCCGATCAGTAAGATACCAATCAGTAGCCACCAGACAAATCGTAAAACTTCATAATCAAACATAGTGGACTCCTGTGTTACTTACTTTGTGCAGAAGATGTTGACTTCTGTTCAAAGTGATAGCGACCCGTCTTCAGGCTACTAGGCCCAAGGCGACCAAATTTGAACATCAGGAACATTTCGGCAACCAAGAACAGAGTGTACAGGCCACAAATCAGTCCCATAGAAACCAGGAGATCTGCTGGTGTCAATGATGAAGTCGCTACCGCAGTCGGTAGAATTTCACCAATTGCCCATGGTTGGCGTCCATACTCAGCAACAAACCAGCCTGCTTCAATCGCAATCCAAGGTAATGGAATAGCAAATAATGCTGCACGTAGCAACCAAGTGTATTTACCTACACGATTAGTCAGTACAGTCCAGAAGGAGATTGCAACGATGAGTAACATCAAGAAGCCACAAGCGACCATGATACGGAATGACCAGAACAGAGGAGCAACTTTAGGAATTGTATCTTTAGCCGCTGCTTTGATTTGTTCTTCAGAGGCATCAACAACTTTATCGGTATAACGTTTTAATAATAAACCGTAACCTAAATCGTGTTTGATATCATTAAACGCAGCTCGAACAGCAGGATCTGTATTACCAGAGCGTAACTCATCTAGTAATTCATACGCCTTCATACCATTACGAATACGAACTTCGTGTTGGCTCATTAAATCATGCAAACCTAATACTGGCGTATTAATTGAACGCGTTGCAATAATCCCCATGACATAAGGAATTTGTAATGCAAACGAGTTTTCCATTTTTTCTTGATTAGGAAATGCAATTAAATTGAACGCAGCCGGCGCAGGTTCTGTATGCCACTCACCTTCTATCGCGGCTAATTTTGTTTTCTGCACGTCACCCATTTCGTATCCTGATTCATCACCTAATACGATTACAGATAACACGGCAGCAATACCAAAAGTCGCAGCAACAGTGAAAGAGCGTTTAGCAAAACCGATATCACGGCCTTTAAGCATGTAGTAAGAGCTGATACCTAAAATAAAGAAAGCACCAGTACAGTAACCCGCAGCAACAGTATGAACGAATTTAACTTGAGCAACTGGGTTTAGAACCAAGTCAGCAAAGCTCAACATTTCCATTCTCATGGTTTCAAAGTTGAAGTCTGCTGCTACTGGGTTTTGCATCCAACCATTCGCAACAAGGATCCATAAAGCAGAGAAGTTAGAACCAAATGCAACTAACCAAGTTACCATAAGGTGCTGTCTCTTACCTAAGCGATCCCATCCGAAGAAGAATAACCCGACAAAAGTAGATTCTAAGAAGAACGCCATTAAACCTTCGATTGCTAAAGGCGCACCGAAGATATCACCGACGTAATGAGAGAAGTAAGACCAGTTAGTACCAAATTGGAACTCCATGGTCAACCCAGTTGCGACACCTAGAGCAAAGTTAATACCGAATAACTTACCCCAGAACTTTGTCATATCTTTGTAAATTTGTTTACCTGACAGTACATATATCGTTTCCATGATTGCCAGCAAAAACGCCATACCAAGCGTCAATGGGACAAACAGGAAGTGATACATAGCTGTTAAGGCAAACTGTAACCGTGACAGTTCGACAATATCAAACATCTTGACTCCTTGCTCCTAGCAGGAAGACACCGACTTGCGGCAACCCGACTTTAATTTAAAAAATTAAGCCTCATAACTACCAGCAATAAATGCCTCTAAAAACAACAACGAATATTTAAAGACCAAAAACACAATACCTTACAAATAGTACGCCTATATTTACATAATATAAATATATTTTGCGTGACCCAGATTTGAATTCTGAGGTTAGGTCAACTATACAACTTTTAGATTAGTAATAGCATATTTGATCGAGTGCCAATTTAAGCATAATCAGAAAATTTTTCCACAATTAATAACTTGACCCACATCAAAAAAACACTTTAATGTTAACTAGTTGCGAAAAAATTACTTAATAGTTATTCCTTTGTTAACTTAATGTTGTTTTTATTTCTAAGTATAATTTACCTCCGTAGGTTT
>NZ_LXEN01000127.1 GCF_001654855.1 Proteus myxofaciens ATCC 19692 | reverse complement strand
ATTTTACAATATACTGATTTTAAATGTTTATTTTTAAAGAAAATTCTATTATTTAGTAATTTGAATTTTTTAAAATTTAAAACCCAAATTAAATTTATTTTCATTCCTATTTCTCATGAATGTTAAATTTATTTAATACTCTTTTATATTTTCAGTTTTTAAATTATAAAAACTATTCTAATTTATAGATACCGTGAAATATTCTATCTTTTTTCCCTTTTTAGTTAGAAAAACATACGAGAAACTTAAAAATAAACATTTAAAATCAGTATATTGTAAAATATCATGGGAGTTTTTTGATAGTTTTAATAAATGTATTTTATGTAGTTTTCCCTATTGACAGTATGCTATTACCGTTATGAGCAAGGGCTATTATCAATAATTCTTTTTATTATATTAGATGCTATCTGTTATTTAGGCTAAGTAGAGCATGCCTTGGGCTATATTGAAATTGATAAATCAGTAAACGTCTTGGTAGTAAACAACGAAATTATTATAGAAACAAGCCTAATTGAACGTG
This sequence comes from Proteus myxofaciens ATCC 19692, assembly GCF_001654855.1. Taxonomy (GTDB): domain Bacteria; phylum Pseudomonadota; class Gammaproteobacteria; order Enterobacterales; family Enterobacteriaceae; genus Proteus; species Proteus myxofaciens. The sequence goes on along the minus strand of NZ_LXEN01000127.1, from coordinate 12,092 downwards.
TATGCTACTTCCATTAGTGGTATTGCAAGTAAATATTACTATTTGTAAGGTTTTATGATATTAATATTGTATAAAATACAAACAACTTAAAGAATATCAATTTTTACTGTTCTTTATTATATCTTTGTAAGATGTATTTCAGATATTATTTTATTTTTTAGAAGATTTAACTTTGGTATTTTCGTATTTTTTAATCAGAAAAATAAAAAATATATATCAAAAATAGTAATATTTTCATTATTATTCAAAGGGATAAGTTATTTTTTATATTGAAAGAATATTGTTTAACGAAAAAAAGAATAATTAAATAACTAAATGAAATAAAAAATGTCAGCCCTTTAAAAGCACTGACATTCTATATTGATGCTGTATAACTTTATTAACAGAGTAGTTACTTATTTAATAAGTGATTTAATTGCTTCACCAATATCCGCTAAACTACGTACTGTTTTCACTCCAGCTGCTTCTAATGCCGCAAATTTTTCGTCGGCAGTACCTTTACCACCAGCAATAATTGCTCCAGCATGCCCCATACGCTTACCTTTAGGTGCAGTCACACCTGCAATATAAGCAACGACAGGTTTAGTAACGTGATCTTTGATATAGGCGGCTGCTTCTTCTTCAGCTGTACCGCCGATTTCACCAATCATCACAATGGCTTCAGTCTGAGGATCTTCTTGGAAAAGCTTTAAGATATCAATAAAGTTAGAACCCGGAATTGGATCACCACCAATACCAACACAAGTAGATTGACCTAAACCGACATCTGTCGTTTGTTTTACCGCTTCATAGGTTAATGTACCTGAACGAGAAACAATCCCGACCTTACCTGGTAAATGTATGTGGCCTGGCATAATACCAATTTTACATTCACCTGGCGTGATCACACCAGGGCAGTTAGGGCCAATCATACGAACCCCTGCTTCATCCAATTTTACTTTTACAGTGAGCATATCCAGTGTAGGAATACCTTCTGTAATAGTAATAATCAGTTTAATACCGGCATCAATAGCTTCTAAAATTGAATCTTTACAAAACGGAGCAGGAACATAGATTACTGTCGCTGTAGCGCCTGTTGCTTCAACGGCTTCACGTACCGTATTGAAAACAGGGAGACCTAAATGTGTTGTACCACCTTTACCAGGCGTTACTCCACCTACCATTTGCGTCCCATAAGCAATTGCTTGCTCAGAATGGAATGTTCCTTGACTACCCGTGAAACCTTGGCAAATAACTTTTGTGTTTTTATCGATTAAAATAGACATTATTTTGCCTCCGCTGCTGTGACAACTTGTTTAGCGGCATCTGTTAGGCTTGTTGCGGCAATAATATTGAGTCCGCTATCCGCTAATTTTTTCGTGCCTAACTCTGCATTGTTTCCTTCAAGACGTACAACAACCGGAACATTGACGCCTACTTCTTCAACAGCACCAATAATACCGTCAGCAATTAAGTCACAACGAACGATACCACCAAAAATGTTAACTAATACTGCTTTCACATTTTCATCTGACAAAATAATTTTAAAGGCTTCTGTTACACGCTCTTTAGTTGCGCCACCACCAACATCAAGGAAGTTAGCTGGTTCACCGCCATGTAATTTAACAATGTCCATCGTTCCCATTGCTAAACCAGCACCGTTAACCATACAACCGATATTGCCATCTAATGCAACATAGTTAAGTTCCCATTGTGCAGCTTGTGCTTCACGCGCATCTTCTTGTGAAGGATCGTGCATTTCACGTAGTTCAGGCTGGCGATAAAGGGCGTTGCTATCAACACCTAGTTTACCATCAAGGCAGATTAAATCGTCTTGAGTTGTAATAACAAGTGGATTGATTTCAACTAATGCTAAATCACGCTCTAAGAACATCGTTGCTAATCCCATAAAGATCTTAGCAAACTGGCTAACTTGCTTATCTTTTAATCCTAGTTTGAAGGCAAGTTCTCTACCTTGATAAGGCATTGGTCCTGTTAGAGGATCAATAATTGCGCGATGAATAAGTTCAGGTGTTTCTTCTGCAACTTTCTCAATTTCTACGCCGCCTTCAGTGGAAGCCATAAAAACAACGCGACGAGTACCACGGTCAACGACAGCGCCAAGATAAAGCTCTTTAGCGATATCTGTTGCACCCTCAACCAGAATTTGTGTTACTGGTTGACCATTCGCATCTGTTTGATAAGTCACTAAACGTTTGCCAAGCCATTGCTCAGCGAAAGCTCGAATCTCTTCTTTAGATTTAACAACTTTTACGCCACCCGCTTTACCACGTCCACCTGCGTGAACTTGGCATTTAACAACCCATGGGCCTTGGCCTATTTTTGATGCAGCTTCTTCCGCCTCACGCGGTGTGGAGCAGGCAAAACCAGTTGGCGCTGGTAATCCATACCGTGAGAAAAGCTGTTTTGCCTGATACTCGTGTAAATTCATGATGTTCTATCCATAATCTTGTTGAAAGTCTAGCTTTCTTATTTTTTTGACTATAAGCCAGAGAATTCTGACTTCACGAACACACTGTACTTCTTGATGCTTGTGTATCTTGCTTATGGTAGGCAGGAGGAGCATCTCCTGCCTAAAAGCAAATAATTATCTACACATCCAGTAATAAACGAGCTGGATCTTCTAGCATCTCTTTCACGGTGACTAAGAAGCCAACCGATTCACGACCATCGATTAAACGGTGATCATAAGAAAGTGCTAAATACATCATTGGGAGAATAACAACCTGACCATTAACCGCCATTGGACGATCTTTAATCGCATGCATCCCCAAAATCGCACTTTGTGGTGGGTTAATAATTGGTGTTGACATTAATGAGCCAAAAACACCGCCATTAGTAATGGTGAAGTTACCGCCTGTTAAATCATCAACGGTTAATTTACCGTCACGACCTTTAACAGCTAATGCTTTAATGTTTTTTTCAATATCTGCCATGCTCATTGCATCTGCATCTCGTAATACTGGTGTAACCAGACCACGAGGTGTTGATACAGCAATACTGATATCAAAATAGTTATGGTAAACAACATCTGTACCGTCAATGGATGCATTGACTTCAGGGTAACGTTTAAGCGCTTCAACAACAGCTTTAATATAGAAAGACATAAAGCCTAAACGTACACCATGGCGTTTTTCAAAAGCTTCGCCATATTGAGCACGTAAATCTTTAATTGGTTGCATGTTGATTTCATTAAATGTCGTCAACATTGCCGTTGTGTTTTTCGCTTCAAGTAAACGTTCAGCAACACGTTTACGTAAACGTGTCATTGGTACACGCTTTTCACTACGATGTGATAATGGCGCTTGTGATACTTCAGGGGCTGATTGTGTTGCAGGTTTATTGTTTGCAACATGACCTTCAATATCTTGACGAGTTAAACGTCCACCGACACCACTACCTTTAACTTCAGAAGGATTGATATCATGCTCAGCCACTAAACGACGTGCTGATGGGCTTAAAGCATCATTACTTCCCTTCTCTGCTATATCAGCACTTTGACGTTGTGCTGGTGTACTATTTTGAGCAGGTTTTACATCAGCAGGAATGCCTGTGCTATCACCAAGACGAATGCGTCCTAATAATTGACGAGAACCCACTGTTGCACCTTCTTCTTCCAGAATGCTTTCTAAGACACCCGCTTCACTTGCAGGGACTTCTAGTACAACTTTATCTGTTTCAATTTCAACAAGCACTTCATCACGTTGAATGCTATCACCAGGCTTTTTATGCCAAGTTGCGACCGATGCGTCAGCAACTGATTCAGGGAGATCCGGTACTAGAATATCTACACTACTCATTTTCTATCCTTATTTATTCAACTTTCAGTGCATCTTCAACCAGAGCTTTTTGTTGCTCCTGATGAACAGATGTATAACCCACCGCTGGAGAAGCGGATGCAGGACGACCTGCATAACGTAATGTCGCGCCTGTAGGAATTGCATCACGGAAATTATGCTGACTACAGTACCATGCACCCTGATTTAATGGCTCTTCTTGACACCAGATGAAATCTTTTACATGAGAGTAATCAGCAAGAATTTTTGCTATATCCTCATGAGGGAATGGATAGAGTTGTTCAATACGAATAATAGCGACGTCTTTTTGCTCATTAGCACGACGTTGTTCTAATAAATCGTAATAAACTTTACCGGAACACATGACTACGCGTTTAACATCGGCAGGGTTTAAATTATCAATTTCATGAATGACAGGTAAGAATTTACCGTTTGCTAGCTCATCTAACTCAGAAACCGCTAATGGATGACGTAATAATGATTTCGGTGACATCACAATCAGTGGGCGACGCATACCACGTAACGCTTGACGGCGTAACATATGGTAAACCTGCGCTGGTGTAGATGGCACACAAACCTGCATATTTTGTTCAGCGCATAACTGTAAATAACGCTCTAAACGAGCAGATGAGTGCTCAGGACCTTGACCTTCATAACCATGTGGCAATAGCATCACTAAACCACACATACGACCCCATTTTTGCTCACCAGAGCTAATAAATTGGTCGATAACAACCTGTGCTACGTTAGCGAAGTCACCAAATTGGGCTTCCCAAATAGTTAATCCACGAGGTTCTGTCGTGGCATAGCCATATTCAAAAGCTAATACCGCCTCTTCTGATAACACAGAATCCCAGACATTAAATTGGCCTTGAGAATTATGGATATTGGCAAGAGGAACATAGACAGAACCATTAGTTTGGTTATGAATAACGGCATGACGATGGAAGAATGTACCACGGCCAGCATCTTCACCAGAAAGACGAACTGTCACACCTTGGTCTGCAAGTGTTGCATACGCTAATGTTTCAGCTGCTCCCCAATCGAGTAATTTCTCACCTTCCGCCATCAAGGCGCGATCAGTGTAAATTTTCTCAACACGGGATTGCATAACGATTTCAGAAGGGATAGTACTTACACGACGTGCTAAATCTTGTAGACGTGTCTTTTCTACTTGATGTGGGTAATCTTCATCCCATTCATGGTTTAGGTATGGTTCCCATGTATAAGAATGTAGACCCATTGGGCGATATTCTTCTACAACACAATCACCACGATCAAGAGCATCACGGTATGTGTTGACAAGTTCTGTGACATCATTAGCTTCAAGAAGACCTTGTTCAACTAATTTATCAGCATAAATTTTGCGTGGCGTTGGATGTTTTTTTATTTTTTGATACATCAGAGGCTGAGTTGCATTCGGCTCATCAGCTTCATTATGACCATGACGACGGTAACAAACCAAATCAATCATGACATCACGTTTAAACGTATTACGGAAATCGAGAGCTAAGCGGGTAACGAAAGCGACCGCTTCAGGATCATCAGCATTAACATGGAAAATGGGTGCTTGAACCATTTTTACAACATCAGTGCAGTATTGTGTAGAACGTGCATCTTTTGGATTCGATGTTGTAAAACCAACTTGGTTATTAATAACAATACGAACGGTACCACCAACTTCATAACCACGTGCTTGTGACATATTCAAGGTTTCTTGAACAACGCCTTGGCCTGTTACAGCAGCATCACCATGGATAGTAATAGGAAGAACCATATTGCTACGAGCTTCATCTAAACGATCGCGACGAGCACGTACAGAACCAATGACAACGGGACTGACAATTTCAAGGTGAGAAGGATTAAATGCTAAAGCAAGGTGAACTTGGGCACCTTCTGTTGCAAAGTCTGATGAGAACCCTTGATGATATTTAACATCACCAGTACCTAAATGTTCTTTATGAATGCCCGCAAATTCATCAAATAAGTCAGCAGGTTTTTTACCTAGAATATTAACAAGAACATTTAAACGTCCACGGTGAGCCATACCAAGAACAACTTCACGTGTATCTTGTTTTCCAGCATGACGAATTAAATCTTTCAGCATTGGAACCAGTGCATCACCACCTTCTAAAGAGAAGCGTTTTGCACCTGGGAATTTAGCACCTAGATAGCGCTCTAAACCTTCTGCTGCCGTCAATTCTGCTAGAAAACGAAGTTTTTCATCTTTGGTGAATTGCTCACTAACATTAACAGACTCTAAACGTTGTTGGATCCAGCGTTTTTCTTCTGTATTAGTAATATGCATATATTCAGCACCAATTGAACCGCAATAAATGCGTTTCAGGGCTTCATATATTTCACCTAATTTCATGGTTTCTTTGCCTATAGCAAAAGAGCCCACGTTAAACGTTTCTTCAAAATCTTCTTTAGTCAAATTATGGAAAGCGGGATCTAAATCTGGAACAGATTCTTGTTTCCATAAACCAAGAGGGTCAAGGTTCGCGTTTTGATGACCACGGAAACGAAATGCATTAATGAGCTGCAAAACTTTTACTTGTTTTGAGTCCGTCGCAGGATCGCTTACCGAAGTATTATATCGAGTAGATTCTTTTGCAAGACGTCTGAAATAGTCGCGAGTTTGAGAATGCGATTGTTCTACACCTTGACTTGTGGGGAGTTGTTGAAAAATTTCTCTCCAACTTTCGTCAACAGAGTTTGGGTCAGTTAGGTAATCTTCATAGATTTCTTCTATGTAAGACTGATTTTCTCCTGCTAGAAATGTCGATCCTAGCCAGTCCTTCATTGCGCCGTTCTGCATTATGATCCCTTAAGCTATACAGCTTTAGTTCGCCTTGGATAACTAATACCGTGGTTAAACGGTGTCGATTGCAAGGTTCTCTTATGACCCGCTATCTCGCAGGTTCTTAAATATTGGAGTTTTCACTCTCAAGGAACCTTTAAGCACTGTCATTCAGTGTTTAAAGGCACCTTGTTATCTATAATGTAGAAATACAGATAACAGTTAGTTATAGATACCTATTTTAGCAAACGCTCAATCCCGTTTTTCCATTAACCGCCCTAACTATTTTAGGGCGGTTATTATTTTTATGCACTACGTTTTAACAACATTGACTTAATATGACCGATTGCTTTCGTCGGATTTAACCCTTTAGGGCAAACGCTGACACAATTCATAATGCTATGACAACGGAATACACTAAAAGCATCGCTAAGATCATCAAGACGAGATTCAGTTTCAGTATCACGACTGTCAGCTAAAAAACGATAAGCAGCTAATAATCCTGCCGGCCCAATAAATTTGTCTGGGTTCCACCAAAATGAAGGGCAAGAGGTTGAACAACAGGCACAAAGAATACAATCATAAAGACCATCTAATTTTGCACGTTGTTCTGGTGACTGTAAGTTCTCACGAGCAGGAGGATTTTTCTCATCATTGATTAAATAAGGACGAATTTTCTCATACTGTGTATAAAACTGTGTCATATCCACTATTAAATCACGGATCACAGGTAGACCGGGTAACGGTCTGATCACAATTTTCTTACTTCCTTTACGTAAAGATGAAATAGGTGTGATACAGGCCAAACCATTTTTGCCATTCATGTTCATGCCATCAGAACCACAGACACCTTCACGACAAGAACGACGGAACGATAAAGTAGGATCTTTTTCCTTTAATTGAATTAATGCATCCAATAGCATCATGTCACGCCCTTCTTTGACTTCAAGGGTGTAATCTTTCATATGCGGCGCATTATCAACGTCGGGATTGTAACGATAAATTGAAAATTCAAGTTTCATAATTGAGTCTCCGCAACTTAACTCACACCGCTAAATTAATATGTACGCACTTTTGGAGGAAAAGCCTCACGCAGTTTCGGCTGCATATTGACTTCACGTCGTGTCATCGTCTCAGTTTGCGGCTTATATAGGGTATGGCATAACCAGTTTGCATCATCACGATCTGGATGATCGAAGCGACTGTGTGCACCACGACTTTCAGTACGATAATTAGCCGCAACCGCAGTGGCATATGCCGTTTCCATTAGATTATCTAACTCTAAGCATTCAATACGCTGAGTATTAAATTCGCTTGAAGTATCATCTAACCGTGCATTATGTAGGCGCTCACGGATGACTTTCAGTTCTTTTAAGCCATTAGCCATCGCATCACCTTCACGGAATACTGAGAAGTTATGTTGCATACAAGATTGCAGTGCTTTGCGAATTTCAACAGGATCTTCACCTGTACGATTATTTTCCCAGCGGTTGTAACGTGAGAGAGCTTCTTCAATATCAGATTCGCTTGCATCACGCATAGTGCCTTGTTCCATTAGAGATTCTTTTAAGTGAACCCCAGCAGAACGACCAAAAACAACTAAGTCGAGAAGAGAGTTCCCACCTAAGCGGTTTGCACCATGAACAGAAACGCAAGCGATTTCTCCAACTGCAAACAGGCCAGGGATAACTTCATCCTCACCTTGTTCATTCACTCGAATCGCTTGACCAGTCACTTTAGTTGGGATACCACCCATCATGTAATGACATGTAGGAATAACAGGAATTGGTTCTTTGATAGGATCAACGTGAGCAAAGGTACGAGAAAGGTCAAGAATACCCGGTAAGCGAGATTCAAGAACTTCTTTACCTAGATGATCGAGTTTGAGTTTCACATGAGGTCCCCAAGGACCTTCACAGCCGCGACCTTCACGAATTTCGATCATAATAGAACGAGCAACAACATCACGTCCTGCTAAGTCTTTCGCATTAGGTGCGTAACGTTCCATAAAACGCTCACCATCTTTATTCAGTAGGTATCCACCTTCACCACGACAGCCTTCTGTGACTAATACCCCAGCACCAGCAATACCCGTTGGATGGAATTGCCACATTTCCATATCTTGTAATGGAACACCAGCACGAACTGCCATACCGACACCATCACCTGTGTTGATATGTGCATTTGTTGTTGATTGATAAATTCGACCAGCGCCACCGGTTGCTAAAATAGTTGCATTAGCTTTGAAATAAACGACTTCACCCGTTTCAATGCAAATTGCGGTACAACCTACGATATCGCCATCTTGATTTTTTACTAAATCTAATGAATACCATTCAGAAAAAATCGTTGTATGATTTTTTAAATTTTGTTGATACAAAGTATGTAATAATGCATGTCCTGTACGGTCAGCCGCAGCTGCAGTACGAGCTGCTTGTTCGCCACCAAAGTTTTTAGACTGGCCACCAAATGGGCGTTGATAAATGCGGCCATCATCAAGGCGAGAAAATGGCAATCCCATGTGCTCAAGCTCTAAAATAGCTTCAGATCCTGTTTTACACATGTATTCGATAGCGTCTTGATCACCAATATAGTCAGATCCTTTCACGGTATCGTACATATGCCATTCCCAGTTATCTTCATGTGTATTACCTAAAGCAACGGTAATACCACCTTGAGCAGAAACAGTATGAGAACGAGTAGGAAAAACTTTAGAAATTAAGGCGCACGACAAACCCATTTGGGAGATTTGTAAAGCAGCACGCATACCCGCGCCACCAGCTCCAATAACGACTGCGTCAAACTCTCTTACTGGCAAATTCATTACACACCCCACACGACAATTGTTCCATAAATAAGATAAGCAAACAGTGCGACGACAATGATTAATTGCAATATCAGACGTAATGCCACTGGCTTAATATAGTCCGTTAACACTTGCCACATCCCTATCCATGCATGGATAAGAATGGAGAGTAGCGTCAATATGGTAAACACTTTGGTTATGGATGAGCTGAAGAATCCACGCCATGTGTCATACGTAATATCGGTTATTGCGACAAAACCGATAAAATATAAAACGTATAAAACAATGATAATGGCTGTCGCTCGTAGGAATAACCAATCTTGTATACCAGAGCGGCCAAAAGTAGAAGAATTGCTTACCATACATGAACCCCCGCTAATACTGATAAAATCACCGTAATGATCATTGAGATTGCCGCAGAGTTACGACCAACAACCAATGTTTCATCAATAAAACCGAAGTCCATCAGCATATGGCGGATACCGCCACAGATATGGTAAGCCAACGCAGTTAATATGCCCCACAAAATAAATTTGGCAAAAAAACCGGTCATTATTTCGCTAGCTTGTTGAAAACCTTCAGGAGATGAGAGAGAAGTGCCCAGTAACCACAGTAAAATCCCGACTGCGACTAACATGATTACCCCAGAGACACGATGTAAGATAGATGCGATAGCAGGTAGTGGAAACTGTATCGTCTGTAAATCCAGATTGACAGGTCTTTGTTTTTTCACAATTTATGCCCACACAGCTTTTATAATTTTTCCTTCCTCCGGACCTGGATGGAGTTTAAGCAGCGAATGGGGTACAAAGACACAACTTAAGTAAAATGTAAATCCGTCTATTTTACAGAAAGTGTGGATTCGTTACGCTGGTTCTCCATACTACAGAGGTTCCGGAGACCTGTTGGCAAGTATAGGGGCTTCACAAACTTATTACAATTACCACACAACTTGTGCACCTAACATTTGGCCTGAACAGTGAGAGCGATCACGATCTAAAACTCTTAATACGAAAATCATTATCATTTTTGACACAAGCGCAACATTTAAATTACATTTATTGCATATTTTTAATCTTTATGTTTTTTTTGTGCGCAAACACGCTTCCAGAAACGTCAAACTTGTGTAAAAGTGGTATCAGTACGATTTCTAAGTGTATTGCATAAAAAACCATCTATAAAAACATAACATCAAAAGCTCGTTAACATAAGTGACATTCTATAGACCTAGGAATGAGTACCCTAAAATAAAACTTCCTAGGTTTTTTATATCAACTATAGTTTCACTAACGAAGTGCATTTTTATTTACTAAGGTGCTTTCGAATGTTAGGAGACATAATAAGCGCTAAGGAGACTATAAATGGCTGATAAAAAAGCTAAGCTAACGATTGATGAAACTTCTCTGGACTTGGATGTTCTATCCCCTACTCTCGGTTCTAAAGTTATTGATATTCGTACACTCGGCTCCAAAGGTTATTACACCTATGATCCTGGCTTTACCTCAACCGCATCTTGTGAGTCAAAAATTACCTATATCGATGGCGAAAACGGTATCCTACTCCACCGTGGTTTTCCTATTGGGCAATTAGCAACACAATCAACCTATTTAGAAGTTTGTTACATCTTGCTTTATGGCGAAGCACCGACTCAAGAGCAATATGACACATTTAAAAAAACGGTAACCCGCCATACGATGATCCATGAGCAGATAACTCGTCTGTTCAACGGTTTCCGCCGTGATTCTCATCCAATGGCAGTATTATGTGGTGTTACAGGGGCTTTAGCAGCGTTCTATCATGATGCACTTGATGTTACTAACCCAACTCACCGTGATATCACTGCATACCGTTTATTATCAAAAATGCCAACAGTTGCAGCTATGTGCTACAAATATTCGATTGGCCAGCCTTTTGTTTATCCAAAAAATGACCTCTCTTATGCAGGAAACTTTCTACACATGATGTTTGCAACACCTTGTGAAGAATACGTTGTTAACCCTGTTCTTGAGCGTGCTATGGATAGAATACTTATTCTTCATGCCGACCATGAACAAAATGCATCAACATCAACAGTACGTACTGCGGGTTCTTCTGGCGCAAACCCATTTGCATGTATTGCTGCGGGTATTGCTTCACTTTGGGGACCTGCTCATGGTGGTGCAAACGAAGCATGTTTACGCATGTTAGAGGAAATAAAAACGGTAGATCATATTCCTGAATTTATTAAGCGTGCAAAAGATAAAAATGACTCTTTCCGCTTAATGGGCTTTGGTCATCGTGTTTATAAAAACTATGATCCACGTGCAACTGTTATGCGTGAAACCTGCCACGAAGTGCTAAAAGAACTAAACCTGAATGATAGTCTGCTTGAAGTTGCAATGGAATTAGAGCGTATTGCTGTAAACGACCCTTATTTCATTGAGAAAAAACTTTATCCTAATGTTGATTTTTACTCAGGTATTATTCTGAAAGCATTAGGCATTCCTTCTAATATGTTTACGGTTATTTTTGCTATCGCACGTACTATTGGGTGGATAGCACATTGGAATGAAATGCACGAAGAAGGACTAAAAATTGCTCGTCCTCGCCAACTTTATACTGGTTATGATGAACGTGAATTCCATAGTGAAATAAAAAAGAAATAAATATTTAGTGATTATTATCTAATTAATCACTCATTTATTTC
>NZ_LXEN01000126.1 GCF_001654855.1 Proteus myxofaciens ATCC 19692 | reverse complement strand
TTCTGAATATCTTCATTAAATATTCTTCATACATTTATAGTTCATTGAATTTTAATATTTAAATTATTTTTAAATATTAAATGAATAACTGTAATGACTTCTTTTTAAGGAGTAAAGACAAAGAAAAATTATAGAAAAAATCATCCCATACAAACAGAGACTAACTTTGTCTTAGTTTATTGACAACTTAAACAAGGACCTGTATTGTCCTTGTTTATGAGTTGCCTTAAGGAGTTTTAAATAATGGCATATATTACAGTTAGCGTTGAGTATGGTATTCATTGCTTACTTTGGTTAGTTGATAATCCCCAACGTTCACTTAGCAGTAGAGAGCTCGCGGAATTACAAGGAGTTTCTCCAAGCTTTCTTGCAAAAATTTTACCTCGCTTAGAAAAAGCAGGCATTGTGAAAGCGAATGAAGGTATACGTGGAGGTTATCGCTTAGCGCTTCCCGCTGAAAAGATCTCTTTTTTAGCCATTATTGATGCTATTGAAGGATATAAACCACTTTTTGAATGCCAAGAAGTACGGCAACGATGCGCTGTTTTTGATGGAGCACCACCAGATTGGGCGATATCAGATACTTGCTCTGTTCATAAAGTGATACTTCAAGCAGAAAAAGCAATGAGAGATGCATTAGCAACCCAAACATTAGCTGCCGTGGCTTCACGTGTTAATAGGATCACACCCGATAGTTTTATTCATGATGTCAGTAGCTGGATGGATAAAAAAATAGAAACTCGAACAATTCGAACTAGCAAAACGGCACGTAACAAAACTTAAGATTTTTTATCGGTCTTGATTAAAAAATCCGCCTTCTCTTTCTAAATTATTTTCTTTCCATAAGAAAGAGAAGGAATTCCCATTCCAATAGAATCATCTCTATTGAATTATTAATTATTTTAAGGAAGCAATAATGACACAAAAAATAGTCATCGCAGGCTCTGGTTTTTCTGGTTTTTGGGCTGCTATTTCAGCAATGCGCGTCATTGCATTAGCTAAAAAAGAACATGAAATTAAAGTTATTCTTATTTCACCAAAACCTAATGTCACAATTCGACCACGATTATATGAAGCTAAGCTTGAAAATATGTCGCCTAATATTTCAAAACAGCTTGAAGCAGTTGGCGTCGAATATATTGCAGGTAAGGTTAAACAAATTCATAGCGAAAATCATACATTAGCGGTTGAATTAGTAGATAACAGTCAAATACAACTTGCTTATGATAAGTTTATTCTTGCAACCGGTAGTCAATTATTAACCCCACCTGTTACTGGTTTTGCTGAATATGGGTTTAATGTGGACACATTAGAAAGTGCTCAGCAATTAGAAACACATTTACAATCTCTCAAAAATAAGCCTGAAACAAAAGCACGTAATACTGCTGTTGTAGTTGGTGGTGGATTAACAGGCATAGAAAGCGCAGCTGAAATGCCTGATAGACTGAAAGCTATCCTTGGCGAAAATACCAATATTCGTGTATTTATTGTTGATACTGCACCATCAATAGCAGCAGGAATGGGTGAAGCCGCATCCCAAGTTGTTCAACAAGCATTAAAAGAGTGTGGCGTTGAAACTCGTGCTAGTTTACGTGTTGAGCGTTTAGAACGTGATAGCATCACACTTTCAAATGGTGAATGTATACCGACTGATACAGTGATATTAGCAACAGGGGTAAAGGCTCATCCTTTAACTGAACAAATTAAAGGAAACCGAGATATTAGTGGAAGAATTATCTCAGATGATTATTTACATGCTCCAGAAACACCTGATGTATTTGTAACAGGAGATACTGTCAAAGCGGCAACTGATGATCTTGGCAATTATAATTTAATGACATGTCAACATGCATTAAGCCTTGGCCGTGTAGCAGGATATAATGCAGCTGCTGAATTAATTGATATTCCACTACATGCTTATCGTCAGCCTAAATATGTTACTTGTTTAGATTTAGGTCCTTGGGGTGCATTATATACTGAAGGATGGGATCGCCAAGTTCATTTTACCCAAGCTGAAGGTAAAAAAATAAAACAAGAAATTAATACACAGTGGATTTATCCACCAGAATTAAATCGTGAAGAGCTATTTTCTATAGCTAAACCCGACCATGTAATTGTACCTTAATAAAAATAAAAGTATCTCTTTTATTTAGGTTAAATAAAGTATAACTATTCTATAGTTTGGTTAATATTTTAGTATTTATTATATTAAAAATAAACTTTAATAAATAAAATAGAATTACCTCACTGTTAATTTTATATTTGTTTAATTACAAAGATAAAATCATAGTTAAAATATGAAAGGTATCAATAAGATGTATATAAAAAAATTATTTTCTTTGCCACTTTTTTCATTTGGCTTTGAAGGACAAGCGAAAGTTATTAATTTAAATAATTTCATAAAATATCAGTCATTTAAAAATTAGCATTCAGATATGCACCAATTAGAAAATGAAAAACGCTTACCTTGGCACGTTCTTATCATTCACCAATTACAGGTGCAAATAAAAAATAGTTTAATGCAATAAGTATACCTTATTTTTAAATACTCTCGATGCTAAATAAAACGCCTATTTGTGATATAACCTCATTTTAGAGAATATCATTTATAGGCATTTTATTGAAAATAGTTAATTAAATTCATTCTTTAAATATTCTTGGGGTGTTTGCCCCGTCATATTTTTAAAAAATGTAATAAAGGCGCTATCGCTTGCAAATCCTAAAAATTGGCTTATATCGCTATAACGATTATTTGTAGATAATAACTCAATCGCTTTTAATAAACGCCATTGCTGCCGCCATTGCTGGTAACTTAATCCCGTCTCTTTATAAAAGAGTCGTGTTATGGTTTTCTCACTCGCACCTACATATTTCGCCATTTCTTGTAAAAGAGGAGGTAATTCATCAAGTGATAATCGCTGTAATCGTCTATCTGTTGGCATTGATAAATAAGTAGATTGTTGCTTAGATTGTTTTATTTCATCAAAAAAAACAGCTAATAGATTTGCATAGCGACCATCATTCCATTGTGTTTTAAAATCAGCAATTGAAATTAGCTCTAATATTTCTCTTAGAAGTGGAGAAATTGAAAGTATTTTGCTTTCTGTAGGAAAATTATCATAAAACTCATCGGATAAATAGACAGAACGATATCCAACAGATGCATACATTTCCACTCGGTGTATTATTTTAGGTGGTATCCACGCTATTCTCATTGGTGGCAATATTGATACACATGAAGCCAATGTAATTCTCATACAACCAGATTGCGTAAAAAGTAACTGCCCTCTGTCATGAGAATGAAAACCTGAATCATGTTTTCCCATTTCTGCCGCAATACCAACGACAGGCGCGAGATGATCCTCTGGCATAAAATGGTCATATTGATTAAGCCAAGCCATCACTTGTCCTATTTGAAAAATAACATGTCTTTATATAGATAACTAGACATTATTTATCTCTGTATCCTGTCATCAAAATTTAACACATTGGATTAAATAAGATGAACAGAACACTCTCACTATGGTTAGCAATTACGTTAATGATGTTTCCACAAATTGCTGAAACTATTTATAGCCCTGCACTTACAGATATTGCAGACGGTTTTAACGTCGCGGCAAATAAAGCAGGACAAACACTTTCACTCTATTTCTTTGCGTTTGCATTAGGTGTCATTATATGGGGTCGTTTGTGTGATGTCATTGGGCGTCGTCCAACAATGTTAGCTGGGTTATTTATTTATACCTTAGCGTGTATAGGTGTGTTGATGACAAATGACTTTTCAGTACTACTTTTATTACGAATGTTATCGGCATTTGGTGCCGCTGTGGGTTCTGTAGGAACTCAAACTATTATTCGAGATGTATATAGTGGCCATGAATTAGCGAAAGTGTTTTCTATGATGGGTGCAGCCATTGCATTGAGCCCTGCTATTGGCATGTTGAGCGGGTCCTTATTAGTCCGTTATGCAGGTTATCAAGGTGTATTTAGTGGACTTGCATCACTTGCTGTCATTTTATTGTTATGGAGTTTAAAAGTATTACCTGAAACACGTTCACAAACCATGTTATCAACACCAACATCATTAAGAAAAATAGCAATAAAAATGTTAAGTGATAAACATATTATCAAAACCCTCTTTTTGATTGCCTTTTTTAATATCAGTTTGTTTGCTTATTATCAGCTAGCACCCTTTATGTTTGAAAAACAAGGGTATAGTCCAAGCGCCTTTGGCTATAGTGGTTTTGCATTGGCTTTAGGTGTCAGCATTGGCTCTTACATTAATAAAGCCTTACTCAATCATCAATGGCAAAGTCACAAACTTGTTTTATTAGCAAGTATTATCGCCGTATTCAGTGCTATTGGTACTTATTTGTTACGTAATGAGCTTATCTTTATTATTCCAATGATAGCGAGTGTTATTGCTTATGGAATTGCTATACCGAATATTTTAGCGACGGCATTAGCACGATATAAATATTGTTTAGGTACAGCGGGTGCTTTATTAGGATTTTTTTATTATTTTTTAATTGCTGGAGGATTAGCATTAGCAGGATGGGGACAAGATTTAGCGATAACACTCATTATGTGTAGTATCGGCTCGTTTTTTATTGCTTATTTTTATACATCAACCTCTTCAGCACATTAATGTTTAATATCTAAGGATTAAGTTATCTCTGTTACAGATAAAGTAACAGAGATAACTTATTAGCTAAATTTGATTTTTATTAAGCAGGATTATCAATATCAATAAAGGTGACATCTAACCCATATTGATCAGCAAGCCATTCACCTAATGCTTTGATACCATAACGCTCTGTTGCATGATGCCCTGCCGCAAAAAAATGAATTCCCATTTCTCTTGCGATATGGATAGTTTGTTCTGATACTTCACCCGTTACAAAGGCATCTACACCATATTCAGCAGCGTCAAGAATAAAACCTTGTCCACCACCAGTACACCAAGCAATAGTGCGAATAGTATCAGGAGCATTCTCGCCACAATGAAGTACTTCACGTTGAAGTGTTTTTTCTAAACGCGCTTTTAATTCCAAAGGCGTTATTGGCATATCAAATACACCATGAGGAACTAAAGGCATAATTTCGCCTTCAACTCTTACACCCATTTTTAGCGCTAATTGTGCATTATTTCCTAATGTTGGATGTGCATCCAAAGGTAGATGGTAACCATAAAGATTAATATCGTGAGAGAGTAATGTTTTTAAACGATTACGTTTCATAGAACGAATAACCGTAGGCTCATTTTTCCAAAAATAACCGTGGTGCACTAAAATAGCATCAGCCTGTAATTTAACCGCTTCATTGAGTAATGCTTGGCTTGCTGTTACACCTGTGACTATTTTCTGAACATGTGGGCGACCTTCTACTTGTAATCCATTCGGTGCATAATCTTGAAATTGTTCAATACTAAGTTTTTCATTAATAACACGCTCTAATTCAGTGTTTTTCATCTTATTATTCTCCCTAAGATAATTATCATCCTCAATTACACAATAAAAAACGCAATATTAATATATTGAATGTTTATTTAATTGATTAGGATTTCAGATATACATTTTCATTTATTGTCACGCAAATTGTAACGTAAAAAGAGCGAGTTATTCACAGATAGTAAAAAGAAGTCAGTTATATACTATAAAGCGGTTTGATGAGATAAAAATAACGCCTGCATTTTAATTGCAGGCGCTATTTATAAAAGAGGGTAACTACATATGTTGTTTAAATATCGTTATTTTGACTGTGTTTTGTCTTAATAAGATTATTTTCTAATTGCTAGCGCCATTTCAGACTGTGCTAACCAAACCGGTTTATTGCTTGTTTTAGACCATACACGGTGTAAATAGCTATAAAATTGCGCGCGTTTTGGATGAAAAAGCATGACAGGAAATGCCAAAACACCTAACGCAATAGCGCCTGTACGACGAGCTAAAATATGACTTTTAGTGTAGGAATTGTAAGCTGGCATAATGTTCTCCTGCATATAGAGTAATCTTAATGATGAAATTTTACCCCACAATATGAAATTTTACTACTGATCAGACCACTTATTTTGTGCTAAAAATCACCTTTATTTTTATTGATATGTAATTCAATTTCAAAATAAAAACAAAAAAGAAACAAAATAACTACATTTATTACCTAAAAATAACAATTAGTGAAAATAAGAAATAAGGAGGGGTTACAAAAAGAGGAAGTAGAAGAAAAAATTTTCTTTTTCAACAAAAGTGAACAATTTACACTTTTGTTGAAAAGCTAACATTAAATAGACAAGCGTTCTTATAATACTATTGAGTATATTATTTCTTAGCGACTTTACTTGTACCGTCACCACGTAGAGTGACCGTTAATCCTTTTAAAAAGTATCTTAGTAACTGATCACCGCAGTTGCGATAGTTTTTATGTCCTGGTTTGCGAAAAATTGCACTGAGTTCTGGCTTTGATACATTAAAATCAGCACGTTTATAAATTTCAATCATATCAACATCTTTTAATTCAAACGCAACGCGTAATTTTTTTAAAATGATATTATTTGTGATACGTTTTTCAACTTCAGGAACAGGATGGCTTTCATCTTTTCCACGACGATAAAATACTAAACCATTTAAAAAATGTCCCATTGTATTATCATCACATTCCACAAATTCAGGTTCATCATCCTTTTTTAGCCAATGATTAACTTGCTCTTTTGTTACCGTTAAATCAGCGAGTTTCATTATTTGCACAACATGCCCATCACTTAAATCCAGCATGTAGCGTACACTTCGTAAAACATAATTATTTTGCATTTGATTGAATATCCAATTTTTGTTCTAAGCCAACCTCAATGATGGATATCAATGCTGTTGTCTAAAAAGATGAATGATAAATAATGAAAAAAATACACTCCGCTAATTTAGCAGAGTGTATAAAAAGAATTTCGATAATATATATGCTAACAGTTATTTATTGGCAAAAACATTATTAACAATTTCGATAGCTTCTTTTTCGATAAGCTCACGATGCTCAGGACCACGAAAGCTTTCGCAATAAATTTTATAAGCTTCTTCAGTACCTGATGGTCTAGCCGCAAACCAACCATAATCGGTCATCACTTTTAAACCACCAATAGCAGCACCATTACCTGAAGCATGTGTTAAGCGTTCTGTAATAGGATCACCAGCTAATGTGCTCGCTTTCACCATTTCAGGCGATAGACGTGATAATAACGCTTTTTGCTCATGAGTTGCAGAAGCTTGAATACGATTATAACTAGGAGATCCAAAACGAGTTGCTAATTCATTATAATGTTGTTGAGGATCTTTGCCGGTTACTGCCGTCATTTCAGCAGCTAACAGACATAAAATAATGCCGTCTTTGTCGGTGGACCAAGGTTTGCCATTAAAACGTAAGAAAGAAGCACCCGCGCTTTCTTCACCGCCAAAGCCAAATTCACCACTGAATAAGCCTTTAACAAACCATTTAAAACCAACTGGTACTTCAACTAATTCGCGTCCTAAATCAGCAACAACGCGGTCGATCATTGCACTTGAAACAAGTGTTTTACCGACTTTGACATCACTAGACCATTGCGGACGATGGCTAAAAAGATAATTGATAGCAGCGGCTAAATAGTGGTTGGGATTCATTAAACCTGATGGCGTGACGATACCATGACGATCGTAATCAGGGTCATTAGCAAAGGCTAAATCAAATCTATCACGTAATTGTAATAATCCTGCCATTGCCCAAGGTGAAGAGCAATCCATTCTGATAACACCATCATGATCTAGCGTCATAAAGCGGAAAGTTTGATCGACTTGTTCATTCACTAATTCAAGATCAAGCTCATAATATTCGCCAATGCGTTTCCAGTATTCAATACCTGAGCCACCAAGAGGATCAACACCTAATTTTAATCCTGCTTTTTTAATTGCGTTCATGTCAACAACATCACCTAATGCTTTGACATAAGGCATAATTAAATCATGCTCTTGAATATATCCACTTGCTAATGCATCATCAAAAGAGAGGCGATTAACGCCGACAAGTCCAGCTTCAAGCAATTCATTTGCGCGCTTTTCAATAACAGAGGTTAAATCTGTATCAGCAGGTCCACCATTAGAAGGATTATATTTAATACCACCATCTTCAGGTGGATTATGGGAAGGCGTGATAACAATACCATCAGCAATATCTTGATGTGTCTCGTTATAAGTCAAAATAGAAAATGATATTGATGGCGTTGGTGTATAACCATTATTTTCTTGAATAATAACGTGGACTTTATTAGCAGCAAAAACTTCTAGTACTGAAATAAACGCAGGCTCAGAAAGCGCATGTGTATCTTTACCCACATAACACGGGCCTGTTACACCATTTTTAGCGCGCACTTCAGCAATAGCTTGTGCAATAGCAACAATATGATCTTCATTAAAACTATGTCGTCTTGCACTTCCACGATGACCAGATGTACCGAATTTGACACGGTGAGCATTGTTACTCGCCTGTGGTTTTAGCGAATAATATTGTGACGTTAATTGTGCCACATTAATCAGATCATTTTGGCAAGTATGTTGCCCTGCTCTTGAATGGATAGCCACGAATCTTCTCCTATTTGACATTACAACCACATGTTAATAAGTCATTGCAATGAATCAATAATATAAGTGTTAGATAGTTCCACACACTTTATCAATTTCATTCGCTGGGAATTTCATATCCTGCATGATTATCTGCACCATACTTCTTTTACGCTCTGTATTAGAGTTGGTAATAACCCAAAATGGGGTACCTGAAATATGACGAGGCTTGGTATGACGTCCACTATCAAGTAATGTCTGTTCATCACCAGCGAAATAAGTACGAGTTCGTCCATGTACCGTTTCTGCTGATTGAGTAAAGGTTATGCTATCTATGTGATATAACGTAGACAGGATCTGCAAAAAGCGATCAACTGACTTTGTTTTTTCTGCATAACTATCAGATAACAGCAGTTCACGTATTTCACGAACCGGATTTTTTGCTGGTGTGACAGATTTAGGCTCAGCATCTTGTTTTTGAGCAGGCGCTTGTACTGACTCAGTGACAATGACTGGTTGTACGGGCTGTGTTGCGTCCATTTTCAATAAACGCCTTAAAATATCTGAAGCGCTTTCACCGATATGTCGAGTTTCGCTGGCAATATAGCGGTAAAGTTCGTCATCAATTTCTATCTTTTTCATTGCTACCCAGTACTGTTTTAAAAAAAAGTATTGAAGATTATAAGATATAATCTTTAAAAACAAAACAAGTAAAATTTCAATAACTTAAAGCGTATTCATTAAAAATTTACGCATATTAAGATCTTAGCAGAATATTTACCTAGTTGTTTCTATAGAGAAAGTCCACTATTCTTTAAATTAAATGAGTACAAAATCTGTTTTGTATTCTCTTAAATCGTGTCACACCACCATCCAAATAATATAAAATACTGTAATATTATCTTTGTCTTATGTCAAAATTTTAAATATTGATATTAATTTGAAATTATATTCTATTAAATTGACTTTTTGCAGAATATTATAAAATAAGTTTTCTTTTTATTCTTTTCTCTTTTAGATTCATCGTATTATTGCCAGAAGTTGGCTAACTACACCGTACATGTCATCATAGGCAAAAATTGCACTCCATTTGGCTATCAATATGAAACTCAATACATTATTAAATTATCAATTACATCAACCAGAAATAATATCTGCCTCAAAAGATCCAATTGTGTTGATCCACGGTCTTTTTGGTGATCTTCATAATTTAGGTGTACTAGGGCGTGATTTACGTCAAGATCATATCGTCGTACAAATTGATGTGCGTAATCATGGTCATTCTCCTCATAGTGATACAATGAGTTATCAAGATATGGCACAAGATGTGTTAACACTGCTTGATAATTTAAATATTCCAAACGCGATTATTATTGGTCACTCTATGGGTGGCAAAATTGCTATGGCAATGACAGCATTAGCACCAGAGCGTCTTGATAGACTAGTGGTTATTGATATGGCACCGGTGGCTTATCATGAACATCGTCACAAGCAAATTTTTGCAGCACTTGAAGCCGTAACGCAAGCAGGTGTGACACAACGCCAAGATGCAACAAAAATCATGTCAAATTATATAAAAGAAGCGGGCGTTATCTCCTTTTTATTAAAATCATTTAAAAATGGTGGTTGGCTTTTTAATTTACCCATATTAAAGAGAGCCTATTCTGATATTATTGGTTGGCAAGATGTTCCTGCTTGGTCTCACCCTATTCTCTTTATTCGTGGCGGTTTATCGCCTTATATTATTGATGAGTATCGAGATAATATTGCTCGCCAATTCCCTCTTGCAACCGCATTTGTTGTTGCTAATACCGGACATTGGGTACATTCAGAAAAACCAGAAACAGTGATTAAAATAATTCGTCGCTTTCTTGATAAGTCATTTTCTTAATCACGAAAAATCATGTAAATTCTCGCTTTTAATAAAATAATAGATTGAAACTGTATAATTATTATTCTTTATCTCGTGATAGCGCAATAAAATGCCAAATCACAATATGTTAAGTACATGAAGCAGTGGCAGGACACCTTTATGTGGGGTATTATTGTCCGTTTCAAATTTAGTCATTGGTATACGCCCTTTCGCAGCAAATTTTATGGCAAAAGAACAAACTGATCGCACCACGCTGGATTTGTTCGCAGATGAACGCAGACCTGGGCGACCCAAAACAAACCCGCTTTCTCGGGATGAACAGCTTAGAATTAATAAACGTAATCAATTACGACGAGATAGAGTGAATGGTTTACGTCGAGTTGAATTGAAGTTAAATGAAGATGCGGTAAATGCATTGAATGAGCTAGCGACAGCAAAAAATGTGAGTCGCAGTGAACTTATTGAAGAGATATTACTAGAGCAATTGGCGCAAACTCACGCCTTAGATAAACAGCAAAAATAGAATAGTCAGCAGGAAAATCACACAAATTCGACAGAATTACCCTGCTCTTTTCGTCAAAATACGTTTTTAGTTTTAATCATGAAACATGATGTTTATCTATTACTGGTAATTATCGAAACACAGACAAATAGAATAAAAGAGGTTATCTCACTTTATGGCAATCATAGGTATATTCTTCGGCAGTGATACCGGCAACACTGAAAATATTGCCAAAATGCTTCAAGAAAGACTGGGCGTAGATAATGCAGAGGTTCATGATATTGCAAAATCCAGTCAAGAAGATATCGAGGCATTTGATATTCTGTTACTTGGTATCCCTACTTGGTATTATGGTGAAGCACAATGCGATTGGGATGATTTTTTCCCAACACTAGAAGATATTAATTTTGAAGGCAAACTGGTTGCACTATTCGGTTGTGGCGACCAAGAGGACTATGCAGAATACTTCTGTGATGCAATGGGCACAATTCGCGATATTATCGAACCTCGTGGTGCTATTATTGTGGGTCACTGGCCAACAGAAGGTTATCATTTTGAAGCCTCTAAAGGGCTTGCAGATGATAATCACTTTATCGGACTTGCTATTGATGAAGATCGCCAACCAGAATTAACAGAAGAGCGTGTTGATGCTTGGGTTGCTCAAATTAAAGAAGAAATGGATCTAGGCGAAATACTAGGTTAGATTAAATTTCAATATTGAGAATGATAATTATTCAATTGCGTGCTAAAATAGTGTGATAGGTAGGGTGTTAATATTTATCTATCATGCCTATAATCATTAAGGTTATTCATAACCTCGATGTAAACATACATACAATATTTGTGAGCACACAATTAAATTCACCATTAGCAACAGGATTAAATCCGCATGACCGACAATAATAAAGCGTTAAAAAATGCTGGGTTAAAAGTTACACTTCCTCGCTTAAAGATCTTGGAAGTGCTCCAGGATCCTGAGTGCCATCATGTCAGTGCAGAAGATCTCTATAAAAAACTTATCGATATCGGTGAAGAGATTGGTCTAGCAACAGTGTACCGCGTTCTAAATCAATTTGATGATGCTGGTATTGTTACTCGACATAATTTCGAAGGCGGTAAATCAGTATTTGAATTAACTCAACAACATCATCATGATCATTTAATCTGTCTTGATTGTGGTAAAGTTATCGAGTTTACCGATGAAGCAATTGAAACTCGTCAAAAAAATATTGCACAACGCCACGGTATCAAACTTTCCAATCATAGCCTTTATCTTTATGGCCACTGTGCTGAAGGCAATTGTAAAGAAGATACTCACGCGCATGATGAGAAATAATTCATTCTGGATAATTCCCATGTAAAAAAAGGAACTGTTATCAGTTCCTTTTTTATTACTTTTTCAAACGACACATCGACTCAATACAATAAAACCGTCTACATTATCTATTATTTTTAGTATTTTTTCTTATTAGGGATAAAGTGCATTAAATACACTTTATCCCTAGAAAGTTATTTTCTATATTAAAAAATAGTAAATGGCATTATCACGTTAAATTTAACGTCTTTCTCATCTTGGAAAATATTCCCAAAGCCACCATCATAACTTGGAATATCAGAATGATTATCATAGCGTGTGTAATGAAGTTTAAAGAGCGTTCCTTTTGCACGACCTTCTTGCACTGTATACATAATATCGGCATTCCATGCACTTTCTCTTATACGTTGGTTTTGATCAAAAATATCTTTACCACTTGGTTTTGCATCCCATGCATAAATATAAGAGGTTCCTACAGCCCAACCAGAGAGATCCCAATTTTTTAGATCGTAGACAACACCGGCATACAGTGCTTTTTCACCATTAGCATTAAAGTCAGAACGACCATCCCACCATATATCAAGACGGCCATTAGATGTTGCCCAACCAGGTGTCATGCGTTGTAAAAAATACCCCTGATTACCTTCAGCTTTAACCCATGTACCTTCAACTTTAAAATCAAATACGTTGTAGGTATAACCGAATGTGACGGCTTGTAACCATGCTAGACCATCATAAACATCATTTACACCACCCCCACTAACTTTGTCTTTAGCACCATAAAATTGATAGGACGTTTTTAATGGATTATCACTGATTGGGAAATCATAAGAGATTTTGCCAAAATATTGATCTATATAACTATCAGCTTGCCCAAATGCCGCTTCTAGCACTAGGCTATTTTTAAAATCGTATTTAGCACCAAAAGAGTGAAGATAACTGATATTTGTTTCCAAATCCGCTTTGCGGAAATTATACATATCTCGATACCACGGGGCTTTATATTCATCAGTCCACATATATGAGAAAGATAATTCACCACTCTTATCAAAATCGAACACAGCACCGGCTTCAGCACCGCGGTATGTTCCTGGTAAGAAGCTCCAATGAGGGCGTAGTAATGTTTGCCCTTTAGGCTGAATATAACCGCCTTGAGCCCAGAAATTACCCAGCTTAAACTTAGCCGCAGCTTTATAAATGCTCACGCCACTGCGGTCGCCAGTCCACTTTTCATCCCAACGTGTTTTAGCGTCACTAAAACCAATTTCATTAGGTGCAGCGGGTCCACTGTTATTGAGTTCTACAGCACCAAAAGCTGCAAGATCAAGACCGATAAAATCGCCTAAATAACCAGAAGAGAAATCTAAATTTGCATTAGCAGAAGAGTGATGGAGATTGGCTTTGTATTTACCATGATCAGGACTTCCTGGCTCAACTTGCTTTCTATCACGATCACGTTGCCAATAATAGAGCCCACCCGTTAAGGTTGAGTCATCAATAAATCCTTGAGCGTAAGATAATTTTGCAGGTAGTGCAGTTACAAGCAATGCGCCCATAACGGCAAGTGCCACCCTGCCTGGTTTAGCGTGTTGCATAACCATAGCATTGGTTCCTCTTTGACTTTGACTAAAAAGAAATAAGCACAATGCCTATTTCACAATATAAAAACTCCAAATGGAGAAAAAAACCTAAATTAGGTTACCAACAGCTTATTTTTCGCGACGCGAATTATCAACCAAAAAAAAATAATTTTTGTCAAAATATGACCAAGGGCACATTACTTATTCTCTATTCTTTTTTTATTCGTATAATAGGAAATAACTAATTAATTGATTTAAAAGGAATTAATAGAATTATTTTCATATTCTTAAAATTTATTTTCATAAATAAAAATAATAAATAATTCTTATGTTAAAACTTATTTAAGTTAATAAAATATGTGAGTTAAATCACAGTGTTTTATATTCTAAGATATGTAATACAGATAATTGAATTAAAATAAAAATAATTCAATATTGCTTTATGTTATTCAATCAAAATAAAACAAAATAAGATTAAAAAATACAAATAAAATCTATAAGTACTGATAACTATAATTATTTTTATCTAGCAATTTTTTTAATTAATAGATGAGAATTTTAATAAAATAGGGAAATATGAAAGGAAAATAGAGAAAAAAAATGCCCGATACGATATATCGAGCATTTTCTATTTATATGACTAGGCTATTTAGCCTAAATCATCATACTTAAGCATGATCAACCTTGTTGAGAAATCTTAGCCCAAGTATCACGTAAACCAACAGTGCGGTTAAAGACTAATTTATCTTCTGTTGATAACTTATCAGCACAGAAATACCCTTCACGTTCAAATTGATAGGCTTTTTCAATGGTGGCAAATTTTAAGCTACGTTCTACAAAACCTTCGCGAATAACGAGAGATTCAGGGTTAATAGTTGATAAGAAATCATCTTCAGATGCTGGATTTGGCACACTAAATAAACGGTCATAAAGACGAATTTCTGCAGGTAATGCATGCATTACACTCACCCAATGAATAACGCCTTTTACTTTGCGTCCATCAGCAGGATCTTTATTTAACGTATCAGCATCATAAGAGCAGTAAATTGTTGTAATTTCGCCTTGTTCGTTTTTCTCAACACGCTCAGCTTTAATCACATAGGCATTACGTAAACGCACTTCTTTGCCTAATACGAGGCGTTTATATTGACGGTTCGCTTCTTCTTTAAAATCAGCACGATCAATATATATTTCACGGCTAAATGGAACTTCACGCGTTCCCATTTCTGGGTTATTCGGGTGATTAGGTGCCGTTAAAATCTCTTCGCCTTCTGGCATATTTTCAATCACTAGACGAACAGGATCGATAACCGCCATAGCGCGAGGTGCATTCGCGTTTAAATCATCACGAATACAAGACTCTAACGATGCCATTTCTACGTTATTGTCTTGCTTAGTAACACCAATACGTAGACAGAACTCACGAATAGACTCAGACGTGTATCCACGACGTCGTAAACCAGAAATAGTTGGCATACGAGGATCATCCCATCCTTCAACAATACGCTCTGTCACAAGCTGATTAAGCTTACGTTTAGACATCACTGTATATTCAAGATTAAGACGAGAGAACTCATACTGACGTGGATGACAAGGAATAGTAATGTTATCTAATACCCAGTCATATAAACGGCGGTTATCCTGAAACTCTAATGTACAGAGAGAATGCGTGATATTTTCCAAAGCATCAGAAATACAATGGGTAAAATCATACATTGGATAAATACACCATTTATTTCCTGTTTGATGGTGTTCTGCAAACTTGATACGATAAAGAACAGGATCACGCATCACAATAAAAGATGACGCCATGTCGATTTTAGCGCGTAAACACGCTTTCCCCTCTTGGAATCCACCATCACGCATTTTTTCAAATAACGCTAAGTTTTCTTCTACGCTACGTGAGCGATAAGGGCTATTTTTACCTGGCTCTTTCAATGTACCGCGATATTCACGAATTTCATCAGCACTAAGCTCATCTACATAAGCCAATCCTTTATTTATAAGCTCAATCGCGTATTGAT
The DNA here is from genome assembly GCF_001654855.1 of Proteus myxofaciens ATCC 19692. Taxonomy (GTDB): domain Bacteria; phylum Pseudomonadota; class Gammaproteobacteria; order Enterobacterales; family Enterobacteriaceae; genus Proteus; species Proteus myxofaciens. The sequence goes on along the minus strand of NZ_LXEN01000126.1, from coordinate 340 downwards.
AAAGTTGGTCAAAATAGTCAGAGGAGTAATGAATGTTGCCATCCCATTGAAAACCTAACCACTGAATATCTTTCTGAATCGAATTGATATATTCAATATCTTCTTTCACTGGGTTGGTATCATCAAAACGTAAATTACATTTACCTTGATAATCTTGTGCAATACCAAAATTTAAGCAAATTGATTTTGCATGGCCAATGTGAAGATAACCATTAGGTTCAGGGGGGAAACGAGTGTGAACACTGTTGTGTTTCCCTATAGCTAGATCTTCGTCGATTATTTGACGAATAAAATTAGTTGGGCGGGCATCTGCCTCATTCATGGTCATTTTTTCCTCAAA
>NZ_LXEN01000125.1 GCF_001654855.1 Proteus myxofaciens ATCC 19692 | reverse complement strand
GCAAAACGCATAATTAGCTCACTATAATCCAATCAGCAAGTTTCATAAATACCTTAGCTCAATACTCCTCTGAGATATTTATCAAAATAGGGATAAAAAAACGGGAAGTTTAAAAGACTCCCCGTTTCATCGTCTTATTTAACCATCTCTTTATAGAGGATTAAACATCTGTAAAGAAATTATTTTAAAACCTTATAGATAATGGTTTTATTTCCAATAACTTTACCCGTTATTTGTTCAGCTATTTTATCAAAATCATCTATATTGCTGATAATTACTGGGCTTATCATTGATTTGGCATTTGCATTTAAATATTCAAGATCAAGTTCTAAGATAGGTTGACCTAACGTTACCTCAGCACCTTCTTCAACTAAACGTTTAAAGCCTTTACCACTCAGTGCAACAGTATCAATCCCCATATGAACAATGATTTCAACACCGTTGTCAGTTTCAAGACAAAATGCATGGTTTGTCTCAAAAATCTTCACAACAGTACCCGCTGCAGGTGCCATCACAATATTTGATGTTGGTGTAATCGCTAAACCATCACCCACAACACCACTTGAAAAGGCTTCATCTGGAACATCTTTTAATGCTACAACTTCACCATCAAAAGGCGCTACCATTTCAAGAATGACTTTCGCTTGAGCATTTGTCTCTTTTTCTGGTGCTTTTTCTTTTGTTTCTACTGGGGCGTGTTTTCCTTCATAAGCAGCAACAGGCCCTTGCGTTAAAACATCATTCATCGCACTTGCAACTAATTCAGCACGAGTACCGATAATAACTTGAACACTTTGTTTATTTAAACGAATAACGCCGGATGCACCTAAATGTTTCGCATATCCATCATTAACTAATGCGGAATCTTTAACGTTTAAGCGTAAACGTGTGATACAAGCATCAATCCCAGTTAAATTATCAGAGCCACCAATTGCCGCGATATAGTGACGCGCTTCTTGTTGAATTCCTTCTTTACTATTGCTTGGCGCTTTTATATCTTCATCATAGCCATCGGCTGTTTCATCACCAATAACGTCATCTTCACGACCAGGTGTTTTCAGGTTGAATTTGGTGATAGTGAAACGGAAAATACCGTAGTAGATAAAGAAGAACACAATACCCTGAACGATCAGCATATACCAATGGACGGCAAGTGGATTACGTGATGATAAGAACATATCCACTAACCCTGCACTAAAGCCAAATCCTGAAATCCATTCCATACTTGCTGCGATATAAACAGAAATCGCCATTAAGAATGCGTGGATAACATAAAGCACAGGTGCTACAAACATAAATGAGAATTCAAGCGGTTCAGTAATACCAGTGAAGAAAGCAGCAAAAGCACCTGCTAACATAATACCCGCGACTTTCGCTTTATGTTCTTTACGAGCACAGTGATAAATCGCTAACGCGGCACCTGGTAAACCAAACATCATAACAGGGAAGAACCCCGCTTGATAACGACCAGTTATACCTACTGTTGCTAAACCTGAATCAATTGCTTGCTGACCTGCAAGGAAGTTAGGAATATCGTTAATACCTGCCACATCAAACCAGAATACGGAGTTTAAGGCATGGTGTAGACCAACAGGAATTAATAAACGGTTAAAGAATGCGTAAATACCTGCACCCAATGCCCCCATATCTTTAATACTTTCACCAAAGCTGACTAACCCACCATAAATAACAGGCCAGATATACATCAGAATAAAGGCGACGATGATCATTAAGAATGACGTTAAAATAGGAACTAAACGACGCCCGCTAAAGAATGAAAGTGCGCGAGGTAGCTCAACACCGCTAAAGCGATTATATAGCTCAGCAGATAAGACACCCACAAGAATACCTACGAATTGGTTATTAATTTTACCAAATGCAACGGGTACTTCTGCTAGTGGAATACCTTTGATCATTGAAACAGCAGCTGGTGAACAGAGTGTTGTGACGACTAAAAATGCCACAAAACCCGTTAAGGCAGCCGAACCATCTTTGTCTTTCGACATACCATAAGCTACACCTATAGCAAACAAGACTGACATATTGTCGATGATTGCAGCACCAGATTTGATAAGTAGAGCTGCAAGGGCATTATCATTACCCCAGCCCACTGGATCAATCCAGTATCCAATCCCCATCAGAATTGCAGCTGCAGGTAATGTAGCGACAGGCACCATCAGCGCCCGCCCTATCTTCTGCAGATAACTTAAAATATTCACACACTCCCCCTCGGATAGCCCCTAGATTAGGATCTTTTGTATACTCATTTATATTCTATAATAAAATTTATTAGCTAATTAATTATTTCTATTTCAGTCTAAAAAAATTATTTTGTATCGCAAATTAATTAGTCATAATTTGTGACTACAATCACTAATATTGTATATTTTTTGACTAAAACGCTAGCTAAGTCAGAAAGCTTATTTTATGATTAAAAATATCTTTTCGAGAAACGGTTCATTCATTGGCTAAAAATGAAAGGAATTTCATGTTATAGATGAGCGACTGATAACCAGATTTTAATGATAATTCCAATGATTATCAGATTTGTCTTTTTTCTAAGAGGTTACTATGAGGTTAATCCCTTTAGCTACAGCAAAACAAGTTGGCACGTGGTCTGCTAACTATATCGTTGAAAAAATTAATGCCTTTAATCCAACGCCAGAATGTCCTTTCGTTTTAGGTCTGCCTACTGGTGGTACGCCACTTGCAACATATAAAGCGTTAATTGAACTACATCGCGCAGGAAAAGTTAGCTTTGAAAATGTCGTCACTTTCAACATGGATGAATATGTAGGTATTCCTTCTGATCACCCACAAAGCTATCGTACTTTTATGTATGAGAACTTTTTTAACCATATTGATATAAAAGATGAAAATATCAATTTATTAAATGGCAATGCAGCTGATCCTGATGCGGAATGTGCTCGCTATGAGGCCAAAATTAAGTCTTATGGAAAAATAAACTTATTTATGGGTGGTGTAGGTAATGATGGTCATATTGCATTCAATGAACCAGCGTCCTCACTGACTTCTCGTACTCGCATAAAAACGCTCACCGAAGATACCCGTTTGGCAAACTCTCGTTTTTTTGACAATAATGTTAATCAAGTCCCAAAATATGCGCTTACAGTAGGTGTAGGAACATTATTAGATGCTGAAGAATTGATGATTCTAGCAACCGGTATAAATAAAGCTCAGGCAGTACATGCAGCAACAGAAGGCGCTGTTAACCATTTATGGACAATTTCCTGTGTACAGATTCATCCTAAAGCAATTTTAGTTTGTGATGACCCTGCAACTATGGAATTACGCGTTAAAACATTACGTTATTTCCAACAAATTGAAGCGCAAGAGTGCCATAAATATCAAGATTAAGTTTAGTCACTAGTACCCATATATCGCGTGTGGAGGAAAAGATTAAACTCTCTTTAATTATCAGCCAGCCATTACTGGCTGATATCGAATTTTTATCAGGAGACTAAGGTATGTTCGCCTTAACAAATGCTGTTATTTATACAGGTTATGACCGTTTAGAAAATCATGCCATTATTATCAACGGATCCCGTATTGAGCAGGTTTGCCCACAGGACCAACTGCCGAAAGATATTACTATTCGTGATATGAAAGGCGCAATTGTTTCTCCTGGATTTATTGATTTACAAGTTAATGGATGCGGTGGTGTACAGTTTAACGACACGCCAGAAAATGTCACTGTTGACACCTTGGAAACAATGCAAAAAGCAAATGAACGCCTAGGTTGCACCAGTTATTTACCAACATTAATTACTTGTTCTGATGAATTGATGAAAATAGGCATTGAAGCAACTCGCTTATATATGGCCAAGCATAAAAATAAAGTGCTAGGCTTACATTTAGAAGGGCCTTACATCAATATTATTAAAAAAGGTACGCATGATCCGCAATTTATTCGTCAGCCAAGTGCTGAAATGATTGACTATTTGTGCGATAACGCTGACGTCATTGCAAAAATCACATTGGCACCTGAAATGGTTGATGAAAAATATGTTCGCAAATTAATCAATGCAGGTATCACTGTTTCTGCGGGTCATTCAAACTCAACCTATGAAGAAGCACGTAAAGGATTCCGTAACGGTATCTCATTATCAACACACCTTTATAATGCAATGCCGTATATTTCAGGTCGAGGACCGGGTTTAGTTGGTGCTATTTACGATACACCAGAAGTTTATGCTGGTATAATTGCTGACGGTTTACATGTTTCTTGGGCAAATATCCGAAATAGTAAACGTTTAAAAGGTGATAAGTTATTATTAGTTACAGATGCCACAGCACCTGCTGGACTTGATCCAGATAAAAACGAAATGAATAGCTTCGTTTTTGCAGGTAAAACCATATATTATCGTAATGGTCTTTGTGTTGATGCAGATGGCACATTAAGTGGTTCATCTCTCACAATGATTGACGCAATTAAAAATAGCGTTATCCATGTTGGCATTCCATTAGATGAAACACTGAGAATGGCAACACTTTATCCAGCACGCGCAATTCATGCAGATAAAGAACTAGGTACAATTGAAGCGGGTAAAATAGCAAATCTCACTTCATTTGATAAGGACTTCAACCTTTGTACAACTTATGTCAATGGTATTGAAATAACTAATTCATAATAGGTGTCTATGCTGATGAGTCATAACAACACTGAAACGCAAATTGGTAATATCGATCTGGTTAAACAACTTAACAGTGCGATTGTCTATCGACTAATTGATCAACTCGGGCCTATATCCCGCATTCAAATAGCCGAACAGAGCCAGCTTGCACCAGCTAGTGTGACAAAAATTACTCGTCAGTTACTTGAACGCGGATTAATTAAAGAAGTTGATCAACAAGCGTCGACGGGTGGTCGTCGGGCGATTTCTATTGTCGTTGAGCATCGTAATTTTAACACGGTCAGTGTGCGACTGGGACGTAATGACGCCACAGTCGCACTTTATTCACTCAGTGGCAAAGTTATTATCGAACAACACTATCCGCTTGAGCAAAGAACACAACATGAAGTTGAAATGCTTTTAATGAATATGATTGATGATTTTATTAAGCAAAATCAACGTCGCATTCGTGAACTTATCTCTATTTCTGTTATTTTACCTGGCCTTGTTGATCCTTTTAAAGGCATTGTTCGCTATATGCCACATATGAAAGTCAATAACTGGGCATTAGTTGATAACCTAAAAAAACGCTTTCATATTCCTTGCTACGCAGGCCATGATATTCGTAGCTTAGCGCTTGCAGAAAATTACTTTGGTGCAACAAAAGATTGTGAAGATTCGTTATTAGTTAGAATACATCGAGGTGCTGGAGCGGGTGTTATTATTAATAACAAAATTCTACTCAATGAACGTGGTAACTTAGGTGAGATAGGTCATATCCAAATTAATCCGCTTGGTGAACGTTGCCATTGTGGTAATTTTGGTTGCTTAGAAACTATTGCATCAAACCCCGCCATAGAATCAAAAGTACGCCACCAGTTAGAACAAGGCTATCCTAGCCAGTATCTTTCATCGACACAGTGTCAGATTCAAGATATTTGCAAAGCAGCACTTAAAAATGATCCGCTTGCAGTTGAAACTATTAAACAAGTGGGTTTACATTTAGGAAAAGCAATTGCGATCGCAATAAATTTATTTAATCCACAAAAAGTCGTTCTCGCAGGTGAAATCACTGAAGCGGCTGATATTTTGTTGCCATCTATTCAAAGCTGTATTAATTCACAAGTGTTAAAAGAGTTTAGAGAAGGATTACCCGTTGTTACCTCTCAACTTGACCATCGTTCTGCAATTGGTGCTTTTGCATTAATAAAACGTGCCATGCTTAATGGAGAACTTCTTCAACAATTACTAGAAAAATAACAGAACGCTTAGAAAAAAGTCTGTAAGGACTAAAATAGGTCGTTTTCATTATGTTTATCGTAAAATACACTTAAAATTCAAGTGATAAACTTTTTGAATAATTAAACACATCACAATTTTATGATGTGTTTAATTAAGTGTCTAACATTCCTTTTTTAAGAAGCTATTTTTTCTATCTATATTCTATTTATCCTTCTCTTTTTCCTTTTTATTCATCGGTTACGTGCTTATTTAGTTTGATATTTTTTTCAACAACAAGGTTGTTTTTTGGATCTTTTTTCGACAAAATGATTAACCAGCGAGCAAACGAACACTTTTCTCGTAAATTAATGCAAAAAGCAGTTGACGGAATTGTCTGTAATACGCATAATGCGCCCCGCAACGCCGACGAAGGTTATGCAAAAAAAGATGGCTATGTAGCTCAGCTGGTTAGAGCACAACACTCATAATGTTGGGGTCACAGGTTCGAATCCCGTCATAGCCACCATCTTTTTGCGGGAGTGGCGAAATTGGTAGACGCACCAGATTTAGGTTCTGGCGCCGCAAGGTGTGCGAGTTCAAGTCTCGCCTCCCGCACCATTTAACCTCGTCAGATTTTATCAGTTGGGATATCGCCAAGCGGTAAGGCACCAGGTTTTGATCCTGGCATTCCCAGGTTCGAATCCTGGTATCCCAGCCATTTTACTGATAAGATCGATTACGTTGACATTGAATTAGCAGTTGGGATATCGCCAAGCGGTAAGGCACCAGGTTTTGATCCTGGCATTCCCAGGTTCGAATCCTGGTATCCCAGCCATTTTCTGCTAAGTTCAATATGGCTATGTAGCTCAGCTGGTTAGAGCACAACACTCATAATGTTGGGGTCACAGGTTCGAATCCCGTCATAGCCACCATTTTTTGGGATATCGCCAAGCGGTAAGGCACCAGGTTTTGATCCTGGCATTCCCAGGTTCGAATCCTGGTATCCCAGCCATATTTAGAAAGAGAGATTGTAGTTAAGTCTTTTTTTCACAAGGTTGTTGCGGAAGTGGCGAAATTGGTAGACGCACCAGATTTAGGTTCTGGCGCCGCAAGGTGTGCGAGTTCAAGTCTCGCCTTCCGCACCATTGATATATCAGTGCTTATCACTGAATCAGCAAAGAAGACTCGCAAAGCGGGTCTTTTTTGTTTTTGTCTCTCAAGTGGTTTTTTTCGATATAATTATTCTTTTCCCTTAGTTTCACTCAACATTCCATTTTTATTAATTCCTATTTTATTACTACAAATCAGTAATTATTAGTCACTCCGCTCTCTTTTGCGCTCTCTCTGTACAAACATTCATACAAATACTATACTCCCCTATAGTATAAATAAGGATTATGGATATGCCACACTCACCGATAGAAAAAAAAGCCGCATTAACTCGTGTCAGAAAAGTCAAAGGCCAGCTACTTGCTCTTGAGGCAGCTCTTGAAAATGAAGTGGAATGTGGCCAAGTACTACAGCAAATTGCCGCCATACGAGGCGCAATTAATGGACTGATGGCGAGTGTGCTAGAAAGCCATCTACGAGAAGGTTTAATGGATGCTATCGCATCACCAGAAGAGCAAAAGACTTCCGTTGATGATGCTATATCACTGATCCGCACTTACCTGCGTTAATAACAGAAGGAAACATCATGAAATCTCGTGCAGCCGTTGCATTTGGCCCTGGAGAGCCTTTAAAAATTGTTGAAGTGGATGTTATGCCACCAAAAGCGGGTGAAGTTCTGATAAAAGTCAGTCACTCTGGTGTTTGCCACACTGATGCATTTACATTATCAGGCAATGATCCTGAAGGTGTATTCCCTGCAATTTTAGGCCATGAAGGCGCTGGCGTTGTTGTAGAAGTAGGCGAAGGTGTAACCAGTGTTCAACCTGGTGATCACGTTATTCCTCTTTACACAGCGGAATGTGGTGAATGTTTATTTTGTAAATCAGGGAAAACCAACCTCTGTGTTGCAGTAAGAGAAACGCAAGGTAAAGGCTTAATGCCAGATGGTACAACGCGTTTTTCTTACAATGGTGAGCCCATTTATCATTATATGGGATGTTCAACATTCAGCGAATATACTGTTGTTGCAGAAGTTTCTCTCGCAAAAATAAACCCAAAAGCAAATCATGAAGAAGTTTGTTTATTAGGTTGTGGAGTAACAACGGGTATTGGTGCTGTTCACAATACCGCCAAAGTACAAGAAGGTGATTCTGTTGCCGTATTTGGTTTAGGTGGTATTGGTCTTGCTGTGATTCAAGGAGCAAGACAAGCGAAAGCAGGTCGCATTTTTGCCATCGATACCAACCCTGAAAAATTTGAACTAGCACGTCGCTTTGGTGCTACAGATTGTTTAAATCCCAATGACTACGATAAACCCATTCAACAAGTCATTATTGAACTCACTCAATGGGGTGTTGATCATACTTTCGAATGTATTGGTAACGTCAATGTGATGAGAGCAGCTCTAGAAAGCGCACATCGTGGTTGGGGTCAATCCATTGTTATCGGCGTTGCGGGTGCTGGACAAGAAATTTCGACTCGCCCTTTCCAATTAGTCACAGGTCGTTCATGGAGAGGTACTGCTTTTGGTGGCGTTAAAGGCCGTAGCCAATTACCTCAGATGGTTGAAGATGCGATGAAAGGTGATATTGAGCTAACACCATTTGTAACGCATACCTTACCGCTCGATAAAATTAATGATGCTTTTGATTTAATGCATGAGGGTAAATCAATCCGTACTGTTATTCATTTCGATTAATCATTCTCAGGTCTATGTTGATATTGGCATAGGTCTGTCTTTGTTATTTAAGGAGTCAAAATGGAAAGGATTGAACGCCATGCCTGCTTTGGTGGTTGGCAAGAAGTCTATAAGCATCACTCTGACACACTAAATTGTCAGATGAATATTGCTGTTTATCTTCCCCAATTAGAAGCAGCAAAGAAATACCCTGTTTTATACTGGCTATCAGGTTTAACCTGTAATGAGCAAAATTTTATTACTAAAGCGGGTGCTCAACAATTTGCAGCTAAACATAACGTAGTATTAGTTATCCCTGATACAAGCCCTCGTGGTGAAGACATTGCCGATGATAATACCTATGATCTTGGACAAGGTGCGGGATTTTATCTCAACGCAACACAAGCACCATGGTCAACACATTATAAGATGTACGACTATATCGTTAATGAGTTGCCTTCATTAATAGAATCCCACTTTCCTGTAAATGATAAACGCGCTATTAGCGGACATTCTATGGGAGGACATGGGGCGTTAATGATTGCACTGCGTAATTCAGCGCGCTATTGCAGTGTGTCGGCATTTTCACCAATAGTTGCACCCAGCCAAGTACCTTGGGGACAAAAAGCCTTCAGAGCATATTTAGGTGCGAATACCGAGGACTGGAAACAGTATGATACAATTGAATTACTAAAAGAAGCCAAAAACGTATTACCCATACGTATTGATGTTGGTTTAAGTGATCCTTTTTATCAAGAACAGCTCAAGCCTGAATTATTCGCTGAAGTTTGTGATAAAAATCAGCTCTCTTATGCGCTAAATTTACACCAAGGGTATGATCATAGTTACTATTTTGTATCCAGTTTTATTGGTGAACATATTGCTTTTCATGCCAAACATTTAAATGCTTAATCTTCTTGATGCGATGATCAGCCGATCATCGCATCAGCAATGTCTACAATCCTAAAGCATATCGCAGTGCAATTTCTTTTGCTTTACCTGCATTTTGCGCCACCATTAAGCCTAAATTTCTGACCATTTTTAAACCCGGTAAAGGGTGACTAAAAGCATGATAAAAAAGATCCATTCCTGCTTGCATAGCAAGATTATCAGGCATACGGCGACGTTGGTATTTTTTCAATAACGCCAGAGAATTCCAAGGTTCATAATGTTCTTTCGCATTAGCGACTAATTTTAGAAAACAATCAACATCACGATATCCTAAATTAACGCCCTGTCCTGCTAACGGATTTATGGTATGCGCAGCATCACCGAGTAAAATAATCCCTTTATCAACATAACGGCTAGCGTGTTGACGTGTTAATGGAAACGAGCCCGCTGCAATTGGCGTGACTTTCCCTAAACGCTCAGGAAATGCATGTGAAATTTCTTTTTCCAACTGTACCATTGGCATACTTTGTAGCTTTCTAATACGCTCTGGTGAATCATACCAAACTAAGCAAGCCCAATTATCAAAAAGTGGCAAATAAGCGCGAGGACCTGAAGGATAAAAACGTTGCCATGTCCCTTTTTCTGGTGGTAATTCTGTTTTCACTGTAATTAACATACAAGATTGGCGATATTGCCAGCCATTACTGCCAATACCGGCAAGTTGTCTCACTTGTGAATTTGCACCATCAGCACCAACAACTAATTGTGTGCTGATATTACGACCATCAGATAATGTCATATTCCATTGATTATCAGAATAAGACATATTACTTAAGCTATTAGGGCACAAAAGCGTGATATTGCTGTTTTTTTCTATTTCTTTCCATAGTGCCAGTTGTAATATACGGTTTTCGACCATATAACCTAATTCAGGCAATCCTAAACTTTTAGCATCAAAAACAACATGTGTATTTTCTTCTTCCCATGTTTCAAGAGTTAGGTAAGGTGCGCAACGCATGTCTAAAACATGTTGCCAGACACCTAGCTGTTTTAATAAACTTATTGATGCGCAACTAATAGCGGAAATACGAATATCAGGATGAGATGAGGCATTAAAAGGTGCTGGTGATTGTCGTTCAATCATTGCAACACGTAGCCCTTCTTGCGCAAGCCCTAATGCAGCGGCTGCGCCAATCATGCCTCCACCTGCGATGATTGCATCAAAATCGGTTTTTACTTTACTCATCATTGTTATGCCATAACTCATTACTTAGAAAATAATAGATAAGCGCTACTTATATTGAACGCCATAAAGAATTAGCGCCGACTTACTCTAGTCACTGACCACACAAATGACTACAATAACCGTCTTATTGACTTATTACACGCAACGTTTTCCAGTGACTTGCTTATTGTCTCACTGAAAATACCGGATTTACACAATGTCGCCGATAAAAAAACTGTACATCAAAACTTGGGGCTGTCAGATGAATGAGTACGATTCATCCAAAATGGCAGACCTACTCGAAAGCACTCACGGTTACCAGTTAACCGATGTTGCAGAAGAAGCGGACATTCTACTGCTGAATACCTGTTCTATCCGTGAGAAAGCACAAGAAAAAGTGTTTCATCAGCTAGGACGTTGGAAATACTTCAAAGATAGTAGACCCGATATTATTATTGGTGTCGGTGGTTGTGTTGCCTCTCAAGAAGGTGATTATATCCGTCAACGTGCACAATGCGTTGATATTATCTTTGGACCACAAACATTACACCGTTTACCTGAAATGATTAATCAGGTGAAAGGAACGAAAAGTCCTGTTGTCGATATCAGTTTCCCTGAAATCGAAAAATTTGATCGTTTGCCAGAGCCTCGTGCTGAAGGTCCTTCTGCATACGTTTCCATTATGGAAGGCTGTAACAAATACTGTTCATTTTGTGTTGTGCCTTATACTCGCGGTGAGGAAGTCAGTCGCCCTAGTGATGATATTCTTTTCGAAATTGCACAGCTTGCAGCACAAGGTGTTCGTGAAGTTAATCTATTAGGTCAAAACGTTAACGCCTATCGTGGAGCAACATTTGATGGTGAAATTTGTAGCTTTGCCGAATTAATTCGCTTAGTTGCTGCGATTGACGGAATTGATAGAATCCGTTTCACCACCAGCCATCCTATTGAATTTACGGATGATATTATTGCTGTTTATGAAGATACGCCAGAATTAGCCAGCTATCTACATTTACCTGTACAAAGTGGTTCTGATCGCATTCTAACATTGATGAAGCGCAATCATACCGCTCTTGAATTTAAGAGCATCATTCGCAAATTACGTAAAGCACGCCCTGATATTCTGATAAGTTCTGACTTTATCATTGGTTTCCCAGGTGAAACCCAAGACGACTTTGAAAAAACAATGAAACTGATTGCTGATATTAATTTTGATATGAGCTTTAGTTTTATATACTCAGCGCGTCCAGGTACACCAGCCGCTGATTTACCTGATGATGTGACAGAAGAAGAGAAAAAACAGCGTTTACATCTTCTTCAACAACGTATCAATCAGCAAGCAATGAGTTTTAGTCGCGCAATGGTTAATACAGTACAACGTGTTCTTGTTGAAGGCCCTTCACGTAAAAATGTGATGGAACTTTCAGGCCGAACTGATCATAACCGTGTCGTTAACTTTGAAGGTACACCAGATATGATTGGTAAATTTGTTGACGTTGAAATCGTTGATGTTTATGCCAATTCATTACGTGGTAAAGTCGTTAAAACAGAAGCACAAATGAGCTTACGTTCTCATGAATCACCACAATCCGTCATTGCACGTACTCGTAAAGAAGATGAATTAGGTGTTGGTGTTTATCAGCCTTAATTTGTCAGACTTAACAAAGGAGAATCAGTGTCAGTAATAGCACATACACAGGTAGCGACCCAAGAAATTTTCTTAGAACCCGCAGATAATGCCCGTTTAATGAGCCTTTGTGGACCATTTGACGATAATATAAAACAACTTGAACGCCGTTTAGGTATCGAGATAAACCACAGAGACAACCGTTTTAGACTAACGGGTAAATCGTTATGTGTGAATGCGGCAACAGCAATTTTACGTCATCTGTATGTGGAAACCGCACCTATTAAAGGTGCTATCCCTGATATCAACCCTGAACAGATCCATCTTGCAATCCAAGAAAGCCGTGCGTTAGAGCAAAGTGATGAACATGTTCCTGAATATGGTAAAGCAACGAATATTCGTACTAAACGAGGTGTTATTAAACCTCGTACACCTAATCAGGCTCAGTATATTGCAAATATCCAAACACATGACATTACATTTGGTATTGGACCGGCAGGTACAGGGAAAACTTATCTGGCTGTTGCTGCCGCTGTTGATGCTCTTGAGCGTCAAGAAGTACGTCGAATCTTGCTTACACGTCCAGCTGTTGAAGCAGGTGAAAAATTAGGTTTTTTACCGGGTGATCTAAGCCAAAAAGTCGATCCGTATTTAAGACCCCTTTACGATGCGTTATTTGAGATGTTAGGTTTTGAAAAAGTTGAGAAACTGATAGAGCGCAACGTGATTGAAGTAGCACCTCTTGCTTATATGCGAGGCCGTACACTCAATGATGCCTTTATCATTCTCGATGAAAGTCAAAATACGACCATCGAACAAATGAAAATGTTTTTAACGCGTATTGGGTTTAACTCTAAAGCGGTTATCACGGGCGACATTACTCAGATTGATTTACCTAGAGGGAATAAATCAGGTTTACGTCATGCAATTGAAGTATTATCTGATGTTAACGATTTAAGCTTTAATTTTTTCCACAGTGAAGACGTTGTACGTCACCCTGTTGTTGCTAAAATCGTTGTTGCTTATGAGGCGTGGGAAGTCGAAGACCAAAAACGTCGTCAAGCGATTAAAGCAGAAAAAGAAAAGCTTCAGAGAGAAAATCATGAGTGAAGTTATCCTTGATTTACAAATTGTGTCTGAAAATACACAAGGGCTTCCAACAAAAGCCCAATTTATGCAATGGTTAGAAGCCGTTTTGCCACAATTTCAGCCAGTTAGCGAAGTGACTATTCGTATTGTTGATGAAGCTGAAAGCCACGAACTCAATTTAACTTATCGTGGAAAAGACAAACCAACAAATGTGCTTTCTTTCCCATTTGAAGCACCACCTGAAGTTGAATTACCCCTGTTAGGTGACTTAATTATTTGTCGCCAAGTTGTCGAAAAAGAGGCAGCAGAACAGGATAAAACTGTTGAAGAACACTGGGCACACATGGTTATTCATGGATGTTTACATCTTTTAGGCTATGATCATATTGAAGATGATGAAGCAGAAGAGATGGAAGGTTTAGAGACAGAAATTTTACAGAAATTAGGTTATGAAGATCCGTATTTAATCGAAAAAGAGTAACAGTTCTCTTGTTTTTATGATAAATACTATATTTCATTAACGCGACAATTGAGGAAAATAGTTTAAAACGCCATGAGCGACGACCAATCTTCGAGTAACGACAACCCTGGTCCTAAAAAAGGGTTTCTCACACTGCTTAATCAGTGGTTCCACGGTGAGCCTAAAAATCGTAATGAACTGATGGAGCTTATCCGCGATTCTGAACAGAAAGAATTAATTGATCCTGATACCCGCGATATGCTTGAAGGGGTTATGGATATTGCTGAACAACGAGTACGGGATATCATGATCCCTCGCTCTCAAATTGTTACATTAAAACGCAATCAAACACTTGATGAATGCTTAGATGTAATAATTGATTCAGCACATTCCCGTTTCCCTGTTATTAGCGAGGACAAAGATCATATTGAAGGCTTGTTAATGGCAAAAGATTTGCTGCCATTTATGCGTACTGATGCAGAGCCCTTTAGTATGGATAAAGTCCTACGTTCTGCGGTTGTTGTACCTGAAAGTAAACGCGTAGACCGCCTATTAAAAGAGTTCCGCTCTCAACGTTATCATATGGCTATTGTCATTGATGAATTTGGTGGTGTTTCTGGTCTGGTAACGATTGAAGATATTCTTGAGCTCATCGTGGGCGAAATTGAAGATGAGTATGACGACGAGGATGATATCGATATTCGTCCATTAAGCCGTCACGCTTACTCAGTTAGAGCTTTAACCCAGATTGAAGATTTTAATGACGCATTCGGTACACACTTTAGCGATGACGAGGTTGATACTATTGGTGGCTTAGTGATGCAAGCCTTTGGTCATCTTCCTGCTCGTGGTGAAACTATTACTATTGATAACTACCAGTTTAAAGTGGTTATGGCAGACAGCCGTAAAATAATTCAGGTTTATGTACACATCCCCGATGATGCGCCTATCCCTGAATTAGGTAATGATGCATAGGATATCAATGAATAAATTCTCTTTCTTAAACCGCCAGTGGGTTCGTGCCTTTCTGGCGGTTTTTTTCGGTGCAATAGGCACACTTGCTTTTTCTCCATTTGATTTTTGGCCTACGGCATTAATTTCCCTATCAGGTCTATTATTGGTAATCAGTGAGCGTACGACAAAACAAGGTACAGCTCTGGGATTTGCTTGGGGATTTGGATTATTTGGTAGTGGTGTTAACTGGGTTTACGTCAGTATTGCCGATTTTGGTGGTATGCCTTTTGCGGTAAATATTTTTTTAGTCGTACTATTAGCCCTTTATTTATCGCTCTACACGGCTCTTTTTGCCGGTCTCCTTAATAAATTCTTTCCTAAATTAACAATTTGGCGATTTGTCTTTGCAGCACCTGCATTATGGCAAATAACTGAATTTTTAAGAGGCTGGGTATTATCAGGATTTCCTTGGTTACAATTTGGTTATAGTCAAATTGATGGCCCATTAAAAGGAATTGCACCTATCCTTGGTGTGACTGTAATAACGCTACTTTTAACAATAATAAGTGGATTAATTGCCTTTGCTATTGTGAAAAAATCACTTTCTAGCATTATTGTAGCAGCTATTTTATTATTCTTGCCACTGAGCTTAAAATCTATTCAATGGTATCAGCCTTTATCAGATGAAAAGCAAGAAATAGCCTTAATACAAGGTAACATTGCACAATCATTAAAATGGCAACCTGGTACGTTAGAAAAAACATTAGAGACTTATTTAAGCTTAAGTCGCCCTTACCTTGGTCATGCTAACCTTATTATTTGGCCTGAATCGGCTATTCCTGATGTTGAAATTCAACAACAAGGTTTTCTTGAGGCGCTAGATAAACAATTAAGGCAGCAAGATACTCATTTAATGACGGGTATTATTGATGCAAGACCGACATTAGAAGGCTATCGTTTTTATAATAGTGTGATTACCTTAGGTGAACATAATGCTTATAAATATCCAGCCACTGATAGATATAATAAGCATCACCTTGTTCCTTTTGGTGAATATGTACCGCTTGAATCACTACTTCGCCCAATAGCACCTTTCTTTAATTTACCGATGTCATCATTAAGCCAAGGTGAATATATTCAACCTCAATTAACAGTTAATGACACGAAAATTACGGCAGCCATTTGCTATGAAATTATATTAGGTGAACAAGTCCGCGCTAATTTTAAACCCGATACACGTTTTCTATTAACAATATCAAATGATGCGTGGTTTGGTCACTCAATTGGCCCTTGGCAACATTTTCAAATGGCAAGAATGCGTGCTTTAGAGTTAGGAAGACCATTATTGCGTTCAACTAATAATGGAATAACGGCTTTTATTGCAGCGAATGGTGATATTATTTCTCAGCTTCCTCAATTTGAAGAAGGAGCATTAGCGGAAGAGATGACACCAACAACTGGATTAACACCTTATTATAAGTTAGGAAGTTATCCGTTGTGGATAATTGTCGTATTATTGCTTATTTTAGCATTTATTAAACGTCGTCATTAATATAACAACGCCTCAACAACTGCATTATCAATATAACGCAATTGTTGGGGCGTTTATTTTATGGAAATAGCCATGAAACATCATTCTAATGATATTTTAGATATTATTTGGCAACGAGCACAAAAAATCTCATCAAATAATGAAGATAAAAGCTTTCGACAAGATTGTGCGTAACGATTTTAATCAAGGTGATAATCAATATAGTTGGTTTTTATTAAGCGGGTCTGATGACATTAATACTGAGAAAAATAAAACGATTGTTCCCTTACATTGGAAAACGCTCAATAAAATAAAAAGACAGCAAGAAATAGAATGAAACGCAGAAAAGAATCGACAATAATTTAAATGATCATTTTTATTATTGAGCTAATTACCGCTATTCCTCGTGCTATCATTTCATTATTTAATTAATAAGTTAGGAAAAGAATGTCTTATCCTTTTAATAAATACTTTTTTATTAAAAAGACGCCCACCATAATCTTAGTTTTAATCCCCATGATGATGTCCAACCACTTGTAAAGCTGACCATTTCGCCTTTATAGAGAATAACAAAAGAAGGTGTTGCACTTATTCCCCATTGTTGAGAAACCATGCCATTATTATCATTTATAACAGGAAAGCCCCATTGTTTAGCGTTAATGCCACGCAGTAATTTAGCATCATCACCAGAGCGAATAGCGATAGTAGTAACATTATAACCGTCTTGTGCTAGCGTATTAACTGCGGGTGTCGTTGTTTTACAAATGCCACACCACGTTGCCCAAAAATAGACTAATAAGGGCTTTTCTTGGCTTAATGCTATTAAAGAAACAGGCTTGTCTTCAACAGTATAAAGCGCTGGCAATTGTGTTAAAACAGGTGGCGTAGGCTGACGCCACCTGTCCATAGCAAAAGACGCTATAACAAAAATAGCGATAAGAACAATCAGCTCTTTACTCCATTTTCGTAGGCGCTTTAACATTATTTTTTCACTTTTGCTAACTGTTCTTTGATTATCACTTCTAACTGAGAGTAATCGACTGCACCAGGTAGAATAGTATCACCAACAACGGTTGCTGGCGTACCTTGAATACCCAATTTACGAGATAACTCTAAGTTATTTTGTAATGCTTTCAAGCTATCATCTGTAATTTTGATATTGCTAGTATTTGTGCTTTTCATTGCTTCTTCAATACTTGCATTATCTAACATTGTTTTTTTCTGCATCAAACGTTGATGTAATGCTTGGAATGCTTTTGGATCTTCTTTCCATACTGAAAGAACAGCTTGTGATGCTTTAGCAGAACTTTCACCTTTGAAAGGTAAAGGTTTAATAATAACGGCGACATCTGGATATTGTTCAGTAATCTTCTCTAAAAGAGGATCAAAGCGTTTGCAATAAGGGCAGTTATAATCAGTAAAAGAAACTAAGACTAATTTTGCATCTTTAGCACCAATGCGTGGGCTTGACGCATCGTTATATAGTGCATCGTGTTCAGACTCTAAAGCTTTACGAAATTGAGTTTGTTGCTCCTGTGCTTTTTTAGTCTGTAACGCCATGATAGCTTCTTCTAAAATCTCAGGATTATTAATTAACGTATCGCGTACCAGTGTACGAACTTCTTTTTCTTGAGCAGCATTCAAAGCCGCCGCATGCACATTTGCACCAAAAAGTAGTGAGGAAATAACCAGTGCAGAAAGTGTTTTTTTCATTATTCGGCTCCTTTAGCCTCAGAAAGAATTTTAAGTAATAAATCTTTATTTAAAAGAGGAGGTAAAATTTCCCCTTCTTTAATGCCAGGTCCATAAATTTGATTAAAGGGTACAGCAACCTGACCACGTTTTTTCAGGAATTGGGTAATTTCATCAGAAGGCTTAGTCCAATTTCCTCTAAATGCAACAACATCTGGCTCTGATAATGCCTTTTGAACATCTTCACGCAATAATACATTGTATTTGTTTGCTTTGCAGGTTACACACCAATCCGCAGTCACATCAATAAAAATACGTTTATTTTCTGATAATGCCTGTTGAAGAGCTTGCTCTGTCAAGGGTTGCCAATGAACCGTATCTTTACCTGCTAGTGTTTGTGTTTCAGGCTGAGCTACAAAAAAGTAAGTGCTAGCGCCTAGAATAAGCGCGATTAACATTGATATGCTAAGTGCTTTCTTACCATAGTGCTTTCCAATAGCAAAAAGCAGAATAAATCCAATAATGATAAAAATAATGGAGACGGTTATCAGTCCAAAATGGGGAATTAACAGAGTCATTAACCAAATACACGATAGAAGCATCATAAAGCCTAAAATAACTCTAATACTTCCCATCCATTTACCTGGTTTAGGTAATATTCTCGCAATAGCAGGAAAAAGTGCCACTAAAATCCACGGCAAACTCATACCAATACCTAATGCGGTAAAAATCAACCAAAGTTCACTAAGTGGTGCAACTAACGCATAAGCCACCGCAGTACCTAAAAAAGGTGCTGAACACGGCGTCGCTAATAACGTAGCAAATGCCCCTTCCCAAAAATGTCGACTATTTCCTTTGCCACCGGCTGTCGCCATTTTTGTATTGAGATTACTTGATAAGCGTAATTCAAATAAACCAAATAAATTTGCCGTAAATATAGCCGTAATTAATACCATAAAACCGATAAACCAAGGGCTTTGGAATTGAATTCCCCAACCTATCGCTTCCTGGCTATACCGGAGTACGGTCATAAATAAGGCTAATGCCCAAAAAGAGACAATAATTCCAATGACAGATAGTGAAAATTGTTTACGAACTGAGCCAACATCACGCTTTTCTGTATGCAGTATTGAGCCTAATTTCATTGCTAATACCGGCAATACACAAGGCATTAAATTAAGAATTAAGCCACCAAGTAATGCAAAAGAAAGCACAGCCCATAAGCTCATACTATTCTGTGAAGAAGTTGAAATCGCATTAGCCACGTCACCTTCACCAATAATGCCATTGACTTGGCGAGAAAGGCCTTCATCAGTAATGACAACTGAAAGCGGTTTACCTGTAATATCAGCAGATTTTTCACCCCAATCATTTGTTACATCAACTATGACTGATAATTTATCACCTTTATATTGTAATGTTGGAGTTCCAAAAAATGTCTCTGTAGGAGGATCAAGATAAATATTAGGATGTTTCCAATCACCCTGTTCACGATCAACTGTGATAGTGAGTTTACTATTATCATATTGAGATGAAAGAGAAGAAATAAGCCCAGAAGAAACAGGAACGAGTGACATCGCTTGGCTATAATACCAATCAAAATTATCAGGTGCTGGCTCAGCTAAATCTAAGTCAAGTGTGTAATCAGTTAATACACAGACATTACTACAGGTAGGCAGTGTTAAAACGCCACTTAAGTTATCACCTTTCACTGAGCTAAGCTCAATTGGAAAAATAACTTTTTGAGAATATCCTTGAGTATGAATACCCGCTATATCAAATGCTGAAGGTGTTGGCCAATACCATGTCATATTTGAGACATCAGATGACCAATTAATTTCAGGTGCAACACCACCTTCACCCGGTGAACGCCAATACGTTTTCCAGCCTGATGCTAAATCCACTTCAAGTAAAAGCTTTACATCGCCTTCAGGCGATTTCTTTGCCATCGCCATGACTTTAGCATGTGGATTATCCGGTGAAGTTAACCATCCCGTTTGGGCTGCTTGAGATGTGGATAAAGAAAAAAACGTTAACATCAACGCTATAAAAAAAACACGGAACATTGCAACTCCCTAAAAATTATCTAGATAGAAAATCACGCCCAAAAAGCGCCTATTTTTAGTTAAGAAGCCGCTAATTTCGAAGAATACAATAATGGAGATGAAGCCTTACAGGCAAAGGGGGATGATGATGCTTTTTCTGACTACGCTTTCGTGAAACATAAATAGCCGACATGCTTAATAACAATACAACGCCTAGTAAGTAAAAAAAAGGTTCTATTGTTGTTAATGGAGATAATGATAATAATGATTTCGCACTCAACTCACAGCTTGATAATGAAAAAGACGTTTCTTTTTTATTATCATCTTGGCTATTTGTATTCACGGTAATCGCTGATGATAGATGTTGTGCTTGAGCAACAGACATTGCCAAGCGCTCACTAATTACATGAGCACCTATTGAGCGTTGCATTATACAACTTAATATTAACAAAACTGTCATTAACACAAGCCAGCGACCTGACCGCCAAGTTCTCATAAAACTCCCTCTTAAACATCTGTCGTTATCTTAACGGTAATCCGTAGACAAACAACTCATTAAGATAAACTTTACAAATCATCACTTATATTATTTCTTAATATTTCAAAATTAGAGTTATTTTCTCTTTTTTGACAAAAAATTTAATACATTACTTTTCAAGCATTGAAAGCCTCTTCCAAAAAAACTATAAATTATTTTATTGAGAGACAGCTCTCGTATTTTAAAAAATGCACTTCCAACAGTATGTTATTTGATCTATCTATTAACACTATACAAACAAAATAATCACAATTTGAATACAAGCAAATGCAACAAAAAATACGATACCAAAACCACAAACACAAAAATGGGAGTTATTATGAGCATGCGAAAACTTGCATTATCATTAATGATTTTAGGAGCAGCAAGTGCTGTTCAAGCTGAAGAATTGACAGGAAGCTTAAAGAAAATAAATGATAACGATATAATTATCGTCGGACATAGGGAATCCTCTGTTCCCTTCTCTTATTATGATAACCAACAGAAAGTTGTGGGCTATTCTCAAGATTACTCCAATCTTATTGTTGATGCAGTTAAAGAAAAGCTTGGTAAGCCTAATCTTCAAGTACGCCTAATTCCAATTACTTCTCAGAATCGCATTCCATTATTACAAAATGGTACTTTTGATTTTGAATGTGGTTCTACTACCAACAATGAAGCTCGTCAGAAGCAAGCTGATTTCTCAAATACTATTTTTATTGTAGGAACTCGTTTACTGGCCAAAAAAGACGGTGATATTAAAGATTTTGCTGATTTAGCAGGTAAAAATGTCGTTGTGACATCAGGTACCACCTCTGAAGTGTTATTAAATAAACTTAATGACGAGAAAAAAATGAAGATGCGCATTATCAGCGCAAAAGATCATGGCGATTCATTCCGTACATTAGAATCAGGCCGTGCTGTCGCCTTTATGATGGATGATGCTCTGCTTGCCGGTGAACGCGCTAAAGCAAAAAAACCGGGTAATTGGGAAATTGTAGGCACACCGCAATCAGAAGAAGCTTATGGTTGTATGCTACGTAAAGATGATACTCAGTTTAAAGCGTTGATTGATGAAACAATTGCTAAAGCACAGAAATCTGGCGAAGCAGAAAAATCCTTTAACAAATGGTTTAACTCTCCAATTCCACCTAAAAACCTTAATTTAGATTTTACTATTTCTGATGAAATGAAAGCGCTATTTGCTTCACCAAATGATAAAGCGTTGAATTAAAAAACTAATCAGTATAGTGCTCACCACTAAATTGATAACTATAAAGTATCTGTTAGACAAGCAGAACAGTGAAATTCAGGGTAGTCGTTCCCTACCCTATTTTTTTCACCGGAGGTGAAATCATGTCTATTGATTGGGATTGGGGTATTTTTCTCCAAGAAGCTCCCTTTGGGAATACAACGTATTTAGGATGGCTAATTTCAGGTTTCCAAGTCACTGTTGCGTTATCTATCTGCGCTTGGATCATTGCTTTTTTTGTTGGCTCTTTTTTTGGCATTTTGCGTACTGTTCCTAATCGCTGGTTATCGAGTTTAGGTGCAATCTATGTCGAGCTTTTTCGTAATGTTCCCCTGATTGTTCAATTTTTTGCATGGTATTTAGTTGCTCCTGAACTATTACCACAATCTATTGGTGACTGGTTCAAAATGGACTTAGCACCGAATATTCAGTTCTTTTTATCTTCAGTGATATGTTTGGGGTTGTTTACTGCTGCTCGTATGTGTGAACAAGTAAGAGCGGCCATTGAATCACTTCCTAGAGGACAAAAAGCAGCAGGATTAGCATTAGGTTTAACATTACCTCAAACCTACCGCTATATTTTATTACCTAACGCTTATCGCGTTATCATTCCACCAATGACGTCTGAAATACTCAATCTTGTTAAAAACTCAGCAATTGCATCAACAATTGGCTTAATTGATATGGCAGCACAAGCGAATAAGCTACTTGATTATTCAGCAAAAGCTTATGAATCATTTACAGCGATTACACTCGCATATGTGTTGATTAACGTCGTTATTATGATAGTTATGCATTGGCTTGAAAAACGAGTCCGTTTACCTGGCACAGCGGGAGGTCAATAATGTACGATTTTGACTGGAGTTCTGTTGTTCCTAGCTTACCATTTTTAATGGATGGCATGGCTATCACCTTAAAAATTACCATAACCGCTATTATTATTGGTATTTTATGGGGAACTGTACTTGCAGTAATGCGATTATCAAGCTTTAAACCGATTAGTTGGTTTGCTGCGGGATATGTCAATACTTTTCGCTCAATCCCTTTAGTGATGGTTTTACTGTGGTTTTATTTAATCGTGCCTAACATATTACAAAATATTCTAGGGCTTTCACCTAAAAATGATATTCGTTTGATTTCAGCAATGATAGCGTTCTCATTATTTGAAGCAGCTTATTACTCTGAAATAATAAGGGCGGGTATTCAAAGCGTCAGTAAAGGGCAATTTTCAGCATCTTTAGCGTTAGGTATGACTAAGTCACAAACAATGCGTTTAGTGATTTTACCACAAGCCTTCCGTGCTATGATCCCACTATTACTAACTCAAGGTATTGTTTTATTTCAAGATACTTCTTTAGTTTATGTACTGAGCCTTACTGACTTTTTCCGTACTGCTACGAATATTGGTGAACGAGATGGCACACAAGTTGAAATGATTCTTTTTGCTGGATTTGTTTACTTTATTATTTGTTTCTCAGCTTCAATGTTAGTGAATTTTCTTAAAAAAAGGACGACGTAGATGATTTCCCTAAAAGATGTTTCCAAATGGTATGGTCAGTTTCAAGTACTGACTGAGTGCTCCACTGAAGTTAAAAAGGGGGAAGTTGTTGTTGTCTGTGGGCCTTCTGGCTCAGGTAAGTCAACACTGATTAAAACGGTTAATGGTTTAGAGCCAATACAGCAAGGTGAAATCATTGTTGATGGTACAAAAGTCAATGAGAAAAATACTGATCTTGCAAAACTACGTGCAAAAGTTGGTATGGTATTCCAACATTTTGAGCTTTTCCCTCACCTCTCTATTATTGAAAATCTTACGCTTGCACAGGTTAAAGTTCTTAACCGAAATAAAGCAGAAGCGAAAGAAAAAGGATTAAAATTATTAGAGCGTGTTGGGTTATCAAATCATGCTAATAAATATCCGGCTCAGCTTTCTGGTGGTCAGCAACAGCGTGTTGCCATTGCACGAGCACTATGTATGGATCCTATTGCGATGTTATTTGATGAACCGACATCAGCTCTTGATCCTGAAATGATTAATGAGGTGCTTGATGTCATGGTAGAGCTTGCCAATGAAGGTATGACAATGATGGTTGTCACTCATGAAATGGGATTTGCAAAAAAAGTTGCTGACAGAATCATTTTTATGGATGAAGGACGTATTGTTGAAGACAGTCCTAAAAATGAATTCTTTGAAAATGCTAAATCAGATAGAGCAAAAGACTTTCTCGCCAAAATACTGCACTAATATTATCATCTCATTATTTACTGGCGTGCTGTATTTAAGTCCGTCAGTAAATAACACAACTCTTTCTTGCTATCTTTAATATTAATACTCGTTGTTTTCACGCAATTTAAAGTATTTCATAAAGAATAAAATGCATTACTATGTTTAAACATAAGTTTAATCATTAATTAAACCTTGTTTGTAAATTGCGTATTTTCAGCTTAGCTCGCAATACACTTGAAAAAGTTATGCAAACAATGGCTTTCATGAAGATCAATAGTTGTGGCTATAAGACAAAATCAGCTATGCTATGCAAGTCTTAATTTCATTATAACGGCTACCCTTATTGGTAGCCATTAATTCACCATAGGATTATCGGTGCCATGCAAGAACAATATCGTCCCGAAGATATAGAGCAAACTATCCAGCAACACTGGGAAAAGAACAATACATTCAAAGTGACAGAAGATAATAACAAAGAAAAATATTACTGCCTGTCAATGCTACCTTATCCTTCTGGCCGACTACACATGGGACACGTCCGTAACTACACAATTGGTGACGTGATTTCCCGTTATCAACGTATGTTAGGTAAAAACGTATTGCAACCTATTGGTTGGGATGCGTTCGGCCTGCCAGCAGAAGGCGCTGCTGTTAAAAATAATACAGCACCAGCCCCGTGGACTTATGAAAATATCAATTATATGAAAAACCAGTTAAAAAAACTGGGTTTTGGATATGATTGGGATCGCGAAGTCACAACATGTACACCAGAATATTATCGTTGGGAACAATGGTTCTTCACAAAATTATATGAAAAAGGTTTAGTCTATAAGAAAACCTCTGCGGTTAACTGGTGTCCTCATGACCTTACCGTGTTAGCAAATGAACAAGTCATTGATGGCTGTTGCTGGCGTTGTGATACCCCTGTTGAGCGCAAAGAAATCCCTCAGTGGTTTATTAAAATTACTGACTACGCCCAAGAGCTTCTAGATGATTTAGATACATTAGATGAATGGCCAGAACAAGTTAAAACGATGCAACGTAACTGGATTGGTCGTTCTGAAGGTGTTGAAATTACCTTTGAGGTCGCAGACAGCAACGACACCATGACCGTTTATACCACTCGTCCAGATACTTTTATGGGCGTAACGTATGTTGCTGTTGCAGCAGGTCACCCATTAGCACAAAGAGCCGCTAAAAATAATTCTGAGGTTCAACACTTCATTGATGAATGCCGTAACATGAAAATGGCTGAAGCCGATATGGCAACAATGGAGAAAAAAGGGATCGACACTGGCTTATACGCCATTCATCCATTAACAAAAGAGAAAGTCGCCATTTGGGTTGCTAATTTTGTATTAATGGAATACGGCACTGGTGCGGTAATGGCTGTTCCTGGTCACGATGAACGCGACTGGGAATTTGCAACCAAATATAATTTACCGATTAAAGCTGTGATTGCAGATGCTGAAGGTCATCAACCTGATTTATCTGAAGGCGCTTTCACAGAAAAAAATAGCCTGATTAACTCAGGTGAATTTTCAGGTCTTGATAATCTAGCTGGTTTTAATGCGATTGCAGATAAACTAGCACAAATGGGTGTTGGTGAACGTAAAGTTAACTATCGTCTTCGTGATTGGGGTGTTTCTCGTCAACGCTACTGGGGCGCACCAATTCCAATGGCAACATTAGAAGATGGTACCGTTGTTCCTGTTCCTGAAGACCAACTTCCTGTTATTTTACCTGAAGATGTCAAAATGGATGGAATAACAAGCCCAATTAAAGCAGATCCTGAGTGGGCGAAAACAACAATTCATGGTCAACCAGCATTACGCGAAACAGATACTTTTGACACCTTTATGGAATCATCTTGGTATTATGCGCGTTACACTTGCCCTGATTATGACAAAGGAATGTTAGATCCTAAAGCAGCTAACTATTGGTTACCTGTAGACTGGTATATTGGCGGTATTGAACACGCCATAATGCATCTAATGTATTTCCGTTTCTTCCACAAACTGATGCGTGATGCAGGCCTAGTTAATTCTGATGAACCAGCAAAACGTTTACTGTGCCAAGGCATGGTTTTAGCGGATGCATTCTATTATACCGGTGAAGATGGTGCCCGCCATTGGGTGTCTCCTGCTGATGCGATTGTTGAACGTGATGAAAAAAATCGCATCACTAAAGCGACAGACAGTGAAGGTCATGAATTGACTTATGCTGGTATGAGCAAAATGTCTAAGTCTAAAAATAACGGTATCGACCCACAAACTATGGTTGAACGTTATGGTGCTGATACTGTACGTCTGTTTATGATGTTTGCTGCACCACCGGAATTAACATTAGAATGGCAAGAATCAAGTGTCGAAGGAGCTAACCGTTTCTTACGTCGTTTATGGCGTTTAGTTCATGAGCACACTCAAAAAGGTGCAATACAGCCATTAGATATTGCAACATTAACTGAAGCACAAAAAGACTTACGACGCGATTTACATAAAACTATCGCTAAAGTATCTGACGATATTGGTCGCCGTTTAGCTTTCAATACTGCTATCGCTGCCATCATGGAGTTAATGAACAAATTAACTCGTGCACCACAAGAAACTGAACAAGATAGAGCATTAATGCAAGAGGCGTTATCTGCTATTGTTCGTATGCTTTCACCTATTATTCCTCATGCTTGTTTTGTTATGTGGCAAGCGCTTGATGGTAAAGTAGATGTAGATGTGGCGCCGTGGCCTGTTGCTGATGAAGAAGCAATGATTGATGACACTAAACTCATTATTGTTCAAGTAAATGGTAAAGTACGTGGACGTGTTACAGTTCCTGCTAATTCAGAAAAAGATTATGTTCAGGAAATGGCAACAAAAGAGTACAGTGTAGCTAAATACTTGGAAGATGTGACTATTCGCAAAGTTATTTATGTTCCTGGTAAATTACTGAACATCGTTGTTGGCTGATAAGGAGGCCTAGTGCGATATCTATTTTCGCTATTTTTTGGTTTGGCGGTGTTACTCACCGCCGGCTGTGGTTTTCATCTTCAAGGGAAAACACAAGTTCCGGCTGAGTTAAAAACACTTTACTTAAGCTCTGGCGATCCTTATGGGCCATTAGCGCGTGTAATGCGTCAACAATTAAGATTAAGTGGTGTTCAGCTTGTTGAAAATCCAACAGCAGATATTCCTATTCTTAAAATAGTCGGTAGCTCTGAGAATGAAGATACCGTATCTGTTTATCAAGATGGTAAAGCAGCTGAGCGTCAATTAACATTTGTGCTTGATACTCAAGTGATTATGCCTGATGGTACGATTTATCCTATTTCATCGCAGGTTTCACGTCCTTTCTTTGATAACCCATTAGAAGCACTTGCTAAAGATGCTGAAAATGACATGATCAAACAAGAAATGCGTGAGCAAGCAACAGCAATGTTAGTGCGTAAATTATTGGTTGTTCATAATGCTGAGCGTCAAAAATTATCACAAGCAGCTGAAGCAAAACAGATAATTTATCCAGCTAAATGATCCGTCTATATCCAGAACAACTTAATGCGCAACTCCAAGAGGGGTTGCGCCAAAGTTATCTACTGTGGGGTAATGAGCCTTTATTACTCCAAGAATCTCAAGATGCCATACAATCTATGGCTAAAGCACAAGGCTTTGATGAGCATTATCAGTTTACGCTTGATAACCATACTGATTGGAATGAAATTTACTCATTATGCCACTCTCTGAGCTTGTTCTCTCAGCGTCAATCATTACTGCTACATCTTCCTGAAAGTGGCCCTAATGCAGCCATGGCAGAAAAGCTAACTCGCTTATCTAAAGAGTTACACCAAGATTTACTATTGATTATTCGAGGCAACAAACTCACTAAAGCCCAAGAAAACAGTGAATGGTTTAAGAGCTTAGTTCAACACGGTACATTTGTTTCATGCCTAACGCCTGAATTTGATAAATTACCTCATTGGGTAGCTAGGAGAGCAAAACAAAAAAATATTGCACTTGATGAGCAGGCTAATCATTTACTTTGCTACTGTTATGAAGGAAATTTATTAGCACTCTCACAAGCCATTGAGCGACTATCTTTGCTCTATCCTGATGGTAAGCTGACTCTTCCTAGAGTTGAGTCTGCGGTTAATGATGCTTCACATTTTACACCTTATCATTGGGTTGATGCCTTGCTTGCAGGTAAAACACAACGTGCATGGCATATATTGCAGCAACTCAAAAGAGAAGATATTGAGCCTGTTATTCTATTAAGAACATTACAACGAGAGTTGATGCAACTTATTACGTTATATCGTGAATCTAAAACAGCAGCATTAAAAACTATTTTTGATAAACACCGTATTTGGCAAAACCGCCGACCTATTTTTACGGCAGCTTTACAACGTTTATCAGAGCATCAGCTACTATCAGCACTGCAATTACTCGCCCATATTGAAATAACAATAAAACAAGAATATGGACAGACCGTTTGGCCTGATCTTAATGCACTTAGTTTATTATTGTGTGGAAAAGAATTACCAGAAGGATTGATTAATTATGTCTAAAACAACATCATTAACACCCATAATTAATCAAGCCATTGCATTATATGGTGGAACTTTTGATCCTATTCATTATGGGCATTTACGTCCAGTTGAGGCACTTTCAAGATTAATTGGCTTAAAAGAAGTTGTTTGGTTACCAAACAATATTCCGCCTCATCGACCTCAACCAGAAGCATCTTCACAACAGCGCCTTGAAATGGTGCGTCTTGCTATTCAACCTTTTCGTTCTTTTCGCGTTGATACAAGAGAAATAGAAAAAGCGGCACCGTCTTATTCTATTGAAACATTAAGTGATTTCAGAAAAGAAATTGGCAACAAACAATCACTTGCTTTTATTATTGGTCAAGATTCTCTGCTATCAATAAATACATGGCATAAATGGGAAGAATTGCTAGATGTTTGCCATCTATTAGTTTGTGCTCGCCCTGGTTACCAAACAACATTTTCATCTAAAGAGATGCAATCGTGGCTTGAACAACATCAAACCACGCAATATGAAGATATTCATCGCTTACCCGCAGGTAAAGTTTTTCTCGCTGATACACCTTTATATAATATTTCAGCTACAGATATTCGAGCACGCCATAAAGCGGGGCTTAATTGTCACGACTTACTGCCTACAGCGGTTGAAGATTATATTAATCAACAACAACTCTATCTATAATAATACGATAAAGCCTAAAACTGCGTTCTTAATTCATCAAAACAGCTAGGATAAGGTGAGAAATAGCGTTGCTCTGCTAAATACTCATCAGGACATAGACTTAAGCCACGCTGTAATAAATTAAAAGGCTCAGAAAACGCGATATTTCCCTGGCGATATTGTAAAATGGCTTGCGAAAGCTGCTGTTTTTGCTCTGAATTTAACCCTCGCTTAAAATATCCTGCCATATGCATTAATGCATTAGTATGTCCTTCTCTCGTTGGCTCATAGCTTAACGCTTGGAATAATTTATCTCGATAATCTAACGTAAATTGTGTAAATATTGGCTCGTTAGGAATATTCGCCATATAACGACCTAATTCTCGATAAGTGGTTTGCGAGTACGCCATCAGTAAATATTTATATCGACTATGAAATTTAACTAACGCTCCTTTGGTTAATTTAGTCATGACTTGTTGCTGGAAATCAATTAATGCAAAGAATTGAGTAAGAAAATGATCGAGTGATTGAGGTCGTAAAAATTGATCACTGGCTAATTGAGGAATAATAGGCGATAAATCAGTAGGTAACGATTCGTCACCTTCCTTAATAATACCATAAATCAATGAGTTGTTTTTTTTATCAATATTATCAAGTGAAATAATTTGTATTCCTTCATTTTCAAATTCACGGAAAAATTTATCAAACGACACTTGCAATGGCTGAGGTGTGTTACTCATTAATTTGGAAGAAACGCCAAGAAATATTTCTTTTTTTTCCATTATTTTTCCTCTTAGCAAAAACTCTTGTTTTTTCATCGTATAATAGTGCCACGACAAACTACAGAACGCTATAAATAGGTACTTCATGAGCATTGACAGTCTAGGTTTAGCTGTTATTCTCCCCCACTGAAAACCTTAAGGGAACTGTAAGGTAAAACTGTCGTCTAACTGGGAAGTTCTTATTTGCCCTTTTGCTATTTATTTTTGCTTAGTAAATGGACATATATGTATTTCTCTATTGCATATCGAAAACAAGAGTGTTGAGTTGTTATTCTTGCTATCGATAATTGAAATTAATCATCGAGTAAAATAGATTTCTTGACATAAATTCCTTTAAAATGGTGGTTTATGATTTTCTCGATAGAATTAACTAATTAAATAAAAGGTGACCCTGTTGCAAGGCTCAGAATTACAGCAATTTATTATTGATAAACTTGAGGATTCTAAAGCTCAAGACATTATTGCAATTGATGTTCGTGGTAAATCAAGTGTAACTGATTACATGATTATTTGTACGGGTACTTCAAGCAGACACCTTATGTCTGTTGCAGATAATCTCGTTGATGATTGTCGTGAAGCGGGTTTACAACCATTAGGCGTTGAAGGACAAGGTGTTTCTGATTGGATTGTTGTTGATCTTGGCGAAGCCATGATACACGTTATGCAAGAAGATAGTCGCCGTATGTATGAACTCGAAAAGCTCTGGAGCTGAGTTTGAAATTACAGCTCATCGCAGTAGGTAAAAAAATGCCGGACTGGATACAGACCGGCTTTATGGATTACCTTAACCGTTTTCCTAAAGACATGCCTTTAGAACTTATTGAAATTTCTGCCGGAAAACGGGGAAAAAATGCAGATATCAAACGTATTCTAGAAAAAGAAGGCGAGCAAATGCTAGCTGCTGTAGGCAAAGGAAATCGCATTGTCACTCTTGATATTCCTGGTGCTCGTTGGGATACACCCAAACTTGCTGAACAACTTGATAGCTGGAAGCTTGATGGCAGAAATGTCAGCTTACTTATTGGTGGCCCTGAAGGATTAGCTCCAGCATGTAAAGCAGTTGCTGAACAAAGTTGGTCTTTATCGCCTTTAACAATGCCTCATCCTCTTGTTCGAGTGGTCGTAGCCGAAAGTTTATATCGGGCATGGAGCATAACGACAAATCATCCTTATCATCGAGAATAATCAATTGGCGGGTCAGTAAGTGAAGTCAACTAATGGGATGAAGAAAAAAAAGCGTACCCCGTTTCGAGATTATACGGCAGAATCAAAACTGTTTATTCGTCGTGTTCTCGTCGCTTTTACTGTGATCATAATCTTAAGTGGCATACTCGTTTTTAATCTTCATCATTTACAAATTGCTCGCCATGATGATTATCAAACGCGTTCTAATGATAATCGGATAAAGCTCGTCCCAATCCCACCAAGCCGTGGCATCATATATGATAGAAAAGGCGCTCCACTCGCACTTAATCAAACTATCTATCAATTAGAAATCATGCCTGAAAAAGTCGCTAATTTACAAGAGACTCTTGATAGTTTGCGTGATGTTATTGATTTAACAGATGATGATATTGCCGCATTTGAAAAAGAGCGTAAACGCTCACGACGTTTTACCTCAATAGCGTTAAAGACAGATTTAAATCAAGTACAAGTGGCGCGTTTTGCGATTAACCAATATCGCTATCCTGGTTTAGAAATCAAAGGGTTTCAGCGCCGTTATTACCCTTATGGTTCTGCCTTAACCCACGTTATTGGTTATGTTGCAAAAATAAATGATAAAGACGTCGAGCGTTTAGAAAAAGAAGGTATTTATGCTAACTACGCGGCGACTCATGATATTGGTAAGCTAGGTATTGAACGTTATTATGAGCCAATATTACATGGTAAGACGGGTTATGAAGAGGTCGAGGTTAATAGTCGTGGCCGTGTTATTCGTCAACTTCATGAACAACCACCTCAAGCGGGTAAAGATATCTATCTGACTATCGATCTTGAGTTGCAAACCTATATCGAAACGCTACTTACAACAAGTCGTGCTGCCGTTATCGTGACTGACCCACGTAGTGGTGAAATTTTAGCATTAGTTTCAAACCCAAGTTATGATCCTAACCTCTTTGTAGGTGGTATCTCAAATAAAGACTATCAAGGCCTACTGAATAACCCAGATAGACCATTGATAAATCGTGCGACTCAAGGGCTTTATCCTCCTGCCTCAACTGTAAAACCTTTTATGGCAGTTTCTGCGCTTAGTGAAGGCGTTATCAACGCAAATACCACAATTAACGATCCTGGTTGGTGGCAACTTCCTGGCTCTGAAAAACGTTATCGTGACTGGAAGCGTTGGGGACATGGCAAACTTAATGTCACTAAATCTATTATTGAATCAGCTGATACTTTCTTTTACCAAGTCGCTTATGATATGGGGATTGATCGTATATCGACTTGGATGAGTCGTTTTGGTTATGGTGAATATACAGGTATTGACCTCTCTGAAGAGCGTAACGGCATTATGCCAACTCGGGAATGGAAACAACAACGCTATAAAAAACCTTGGTATCAAGGTGATACTATCCCAGTAGGAATTGGCCAGGGTTATTGGACTGCAACCCCAATTCAAATGGCTAAAGCCTTAATGACATTGATCAATGATGGACAAGTGAAAACACCGCATCTACTTTATGGTACAAAATTAGGTAATGAGATGTTACCTTATGTAGATAATGAAACACGCCAAATCGGTGATATAAACTCTGGTTATTGGGAATTAGCAAAACACGGCATGTATGGTGTTGCAAATCTACCTAATGGTACTGGTCGTCGTAGTTTCGCTGATGCGCCTTATAAAGTCGCTGCAAAATCAGGTACAGCCCAAGTATTTAGTTATGAAACTTATAATGCTAGCCAATTAGCAGAGCATCTTCGTGATCATAAATTAATGATTGCTTTTGCCCCTTATGATAATCCAACAGTAGCTATTTCAATTATTTTAGAAAATGGCGGAGCTGGGCCTTCTGTTGGTGATCTCACTCGTCAAATATTTGATCATATTCTACTTGGAGATAACAACACGGATTTACCCGTTTCTCCTCCTTCACCACGGGGCTCAGAGGAGTAATCTCAATGACAGATAATAATAAGAAAAAATCTCTCTGGACTCGAATCCATCTCGATCCGCTACTATTGCTATGTATTATTGGATTGCTTGGCTATAGCGCATTTATTATGTGGAGTGCAAGCGGCCAAGATCCTGACATGATGGAACGTAAATTAGGGCAAATTGCGACCGGCTTTATGGTCATGATTGTTATGGCGCAAATTCCACCTAGAGTTTACGAAAGCTGGGCACCTCATTTATACTTTTTCTGTATTATTTTACTTATTTTTGTTGATGCCTTTGGGCAAATAAGTAAAGGGGCTCAACGTTGGCTTGATCTAGGTATTATTCGTTTTCAGCCTTCAGAAATTGCTAAAATTGCCGTCCCATTAATGGTTGCTCGATTTATGAATCGAGATATTTGCCCTCCTACTTTGCGTAATACTGCAATTGCCTTAGTCATCATTTTTGTCCCGACTTTATTAGTTGCAGCGCAACCCGATTTAGGCACGTCAATTCTTGTTGCTGCTTCGGGATTATTTGTGCTGTTTCTTGCTGGCATGAGTTGGCGATTAATTACAGTTGCATTTGTGCTTATTGCTGCATTTATTCCTATACTTTGGTTTTTCTTAATGCACGATTACCAAAGAGCCCGCGTCATGATGCTACTTGATCCTGAAACAGACCCATTGGGCGCAGGATATCATATTATCCAATCTAAAATTGCAATAGGCTCTGGTGGATTACATGGTAAAGGTTGGTTACAAGGTACTCAATCTCAATTAGAATTCTTACCAGAGCGCCATACTGACTTTATTTTTGCAGTACTTGCTGAAGAATTAGGATTAATAGGTGTTTTAATACTGTTAACTCTCTATATTCTTTTAATTGCGAGAGGACTTTATCTTGCGACTAAAGCACAAAATACATTTGGTCGAGTAATGATTGGCGGATTAATGCTGATATTGTTTGTTTATGTTTTTGTCAATATCGGCATGGTGAGTGGGATCTTACCTGTGGTAGGTGTTCCATTGCCACTGATAAGCTATGGTGGTTCTGCTCTCATTGTATTAATGGCGGGTTTTGGTATTGTTATGTCAATTCATACA
This sequence comes from Proteus myxofaciens ATCC 19692, assembly GCF_001654855.1. Taxonomy (GTDB): domain Bacteria; phylum Pseudomonadota; class Gammaproteobacteria; order Enterobacterales; family Enterobacteriaceae; genus Proteus; species Proteus myxofaciens. Next base: position 23,444 of record NZ_LXEN01000125.1, on the reverse strand, counting down.
CACCGAAAACTATTATCAAAAAGTTTATAATGAGGTTTCTATGCGTTTGCAATGGGGTTTGATTGGTATCAGTGCATTGCTACTTTCAGGGTGTGTTGATAAACCCGTAAATAATACTAAGCCGACACCAACATTACCGAATGTTAGGACTGAACGTGTGTTAGGTGCTGAACCTCGTTATGAACCTTATCACCCAACCGCTAATCAAGATTACCGTAAAAATGGTACGATTTATCGTATTGTCAAAAATCCAGGTAATTTCAGTGAACGTGGACAGGCTGTTGTGTATGATGGTTTAGCCATGAGCCGTTTAACAACAATTGGTGAGCGTGTAAACCCTTATGAATTTGCAGCGGCTCATCCAACATTGCCTATCCCTAGCTATGTAAAAATTACTAACTTAGCTAATGGTCGCGCTATGGTTGTGCGCATTAATGATCGTGGTCCTTATACTGATAATAAACAAATACAAGTGACGCCTGCGGTATATGATAGCTTACGACTGATGCCAACAACTCCAATTGTTATTGAAGGCATTGTTGTTGACCAAAATGGTCAAATGAGCGGTATTGGAACTCATGGTGCGCAAATTGAGAAAAAAACGACAGCGTTACCTCAACCACCTGATTTTAAAAATACTCAATCATCGGTGACACCGAGCACCAATACGGTGATTCAATCTCCATCTCTTGACGTTTCAAATTCAGCTCCAGCTCCAGCTCCAGCTCCAGCTCCAGCTCCAGCTCCAGCTCCAGCTCCAGCTCCAGCTCCAGCTCCAGCTCCAGCTCCAGCTCCAGCTCCAAAGCCAGTATCATCCTCTAATACGATAACACAAGGTTATTATGTACAAGTTGGAGCATTGAGTAGTGAAAATAATGCACAAACATGGCTAAATGACTTATCCTCTGCAATAAATACTAAAGGGATAATTAATAAAAGCGATGGATTATATAAAGTTCAACTTGGCCCATATACTTCAAAAGTACAAGCCGACGAGATAAGAAACAGACTGAAACAAGCTAAAGATATTAATGCCTTTATTATTAGTCAATAAAGATAATATTTGCATAAATTTTTTTTATGCCAGCAAACTAAGTCACATCATTTACTTAGTTTGCTGATGTCTTATTTATCAGCCACCCCTTTCCACTGAAATTTCGGAATGCAGAAATCGAATGAAACAGACACTTCCAGCAAAATTACTAAGAACAAGTTTAATTAGCACAACTCTGGCTCTGCTTACTTTTAGTCATTACAGCCTCGCTGATGATTCACTAAAAACAATGATACCTTCTGCTCCTAGTATTGAAGCAGAATCTTATATTCTTATTGATTATAATTCTGGAAAAGTTCTGGCTGAAATGAATCCAGATGTACGTCGTGATCCTGCTAGCTTAACGAAAATGATGACAAGCTACGTAATTGGTCAATCTCTTCGTTCAGGAAAAATTACTGAAAATGACGTTGTGCCTATCGGTGAAGATGCTTGGGCAACAGGAAACCCGGTTTTTCGTGGCTCTTCTTTAATGTTTTTAAAACCAGGAGATAGAGTTACCGTTTCTCAACTAACTCGTGGTATTAACTTACAATCAGGTAATGATGCCTGCGTTGCAATGGCTTCTTATATTGCAGGAAGTCAAGACACATTTGTCACATTGATGAATGACTATGTTAAACGTCTAGGTTTACAAAACACTCAATTCCAAACAGTGCATGGTCTTGATGCTCCTGGTCAATATAGTACAGCGCGTGATATGGCTCAAATCGGGGCAGCGCTTATCCGTGATGTCCCTAACGAATATGCAATTTATAAAGAAAAAGAATTTACCTACAATAATATTCGTCAGACTAATCGTAATGGCTTATTGTGGGATAAAAGCTTAAATGTTGATGGCATTAAAACAGGCCATACTGACGCTGCGGGTTATAATCTAGTTGCTTCAGCAACAGAAGGCGATATGAGACTTATCTCTGCTGTGATGGGAGCTCATTCTTCAAAAGGTCGTGATAATGAAAGTAAAAAATTACTGACATGGGGTTTTCGCTTTTTTGAAACAGTAAAACCACTGCAAGTGGGTAAAGAGTTTGCAGCAGAGCCTATCTGGTATGGTGATACAGATAAAGTCCAATTAGGTGTTGATAAAGATGTTTATCTTACAATCCCTCGTGGTCGCCTTAAAGATTTAAAAGCAAGCTATGTGTTAGATAACGTTGAATTACATGCACCTATTGCTAAAAACCAAGTTGTAGGAACGATTAATTTTCAACTTGATGGGCAAGTCATTGAACAGCGCCCTCTTGTTGTGATGAAAGAAGTTAAAGAAGGTGGCTTCTTCAGTCGTATTATTGACTACATTAAATTATTATTTTCACATTGGTTTGGCTAAGACTTGAAATGGCTAAATGTGGTCATATATAACTAACATATAGATATTGGCATATATACATTTACCATCCTGATATTTAACCTCATCACCAATATCGCATCCTTTTACTAAAGGGATGCGGTTTTTATTTTGCTATCATGCTATCAATAGATAACTAAAGCACAAAGAGTGATGATTGAAGCAACATCTGTTGCCAAAAGGAATAACGATGAATACAAAATTAAACGAACTATTAGAATTCCCTTGTTCATTTACTTATAAAGTCATGGGACACGCAAAGCCTGAATTAGTTGATCAAGTTGTTGAAGTGATCCAACGTCATGCACCTGGTGACTATACTCCGTCAGTTAAGCCAAGTAGCAAAGGCAACTATCACTCTGTCTCTGTGACAATTAACGCGACACATATTGAACAAGTTGAAACGCTATATAAAGAATTAGGTGAACTTGAGCTGGTACGCATGGTGTTATAATTCTATTTCATCTTAACCTATTTCAATTACCTCGCCCTAAAAAGCGAGGTAATTTTTTATTAAACCAACTATTATCTATCGCTTTATTTATCTCGATGAATAATTATTTTTAATTGTTACAAAATATAACGCCTTCACAGTATAAATAAGCCTATTCTTCTCTTTTCTCAACGTCCATTTATATTTTTATAACATTGATTATATAAGGATATTTCTCATTAAAAAAAATAATTATAATAATAAAAATTTTATAATATATATATACTCTTAATAATTGTAATATTTGGTTGCAATTAAATAAATCTATTAAAAACTATAAAGCAATATAAAACGCTCTCACTTAATTTATTTTTAGATCATTAATCTAAAAAGTTAACATCTAATGAATAAAAAAATAAACAAAAGCTAAATGAATGAACATTAATAATATTATCAACGCTAATAATGAGTATAAGATACTCGCTATTAGCGTATGGATAGCTATCAGTTTTATAGCATTGCTATTTTTTCATCTTTATTTTTCTTTAATTATTTAAGTGAAGAACATGAATAATACTTTTTTAGAGAATTTGCGTAGGAAAAAACCTATTTCTTACTTAGTCATACTTTCTCAGTTTTTATTTCCCGTAGCTTTATCCCTAACTCCAGCAATACAAGCTTATGCATCAACAAACGAAAAACAAACTGTCGATAATGAACGCTGGTTAGCACAACAAGCAAGCCAAGCAGGAACTATTTTATCTAGTGATAATAGTAAAAATGCGGCCTCTCAATATTTATTGAATCAAGCAAATAATAAAGTGAATCAAGAGATTGAACATTGGTTAAATAAATATGGTAAGGCACAAATAAACTTAGGTGTTGATAAAGATTTCACGCTTAAAAATACAGAAGCTAAAATAATTGTTCCTTTATATGAAAATGAGAATTATCTTTTATTTAATCAAACTGCATTTCACCGTAGTTATGATAGGAACCAAGGTAATTTAGGTTTTGGGATACGTAAATTTGATGAAACACAACTTGTTGGTTTCAATACTCATTTCGACCATGATTTTTCAGGTAATAATAGTCGAGTAGGTTTTGGTCTTGAGTACCGTCGAGATTATTTTTCAATTAGTTCAAACTACTATAATCGTTTAACTGGTTGGAAAAATTCAGATATTGTTAAAGGTTATAATGAACGTCCTGCTAATGGATGGGATATTAGAACACAAAGCTATCTTCCCGCTTATCCTCAGTTAGGGTTAAAAGCGAATTTCGAGCAATATTATGGTGATAATGTTGACTTGTTTAATAACACATCAAAACTAACAAAAGATCCTTATGCAGTCACAGCAGGCCTTGATTATACTCCATTCCCATTATTGACTTTAAACGCACAGCATAAATTAGGTAAAAGTGGTGATAATGATACTCAAATTGGTATTTCTTTAAATTACCAATTTGGTACGCCAATTAAAGCACAATTAGACTCAAGCAATATAAAAGCATTACGTTTACTTGAAAATAGCAAATATGATTTTGTTGATAGAAACAACAATATTGTTTTTGAATATCAAGAACAATCTTACTTATCCTTAAAAACGCCTGATTTAATTGAAGGATATAGTAATGAACAAAAAGCAATTAATATTAGTATAGAATCTAGTGCAGGGCTTGATTACATCGACCTAAATGCCAATGATTTTATCGCTAATGGAGGTAAGGTCATTCAGCAAAGCCAGAATAATTATTTACTCTACCTTCCTTACTATAATTCTCAAAAAGGCGCTCTAAATACCTATAATATTATTGCAACAGCATATGATAAAAAGGGTAAAGCCTCTTCACCAGAAGCCACTAAAGTTGTCGTACTAAATGATAGTGCGATAGAAAAAGCCACGATAGCCGCTTCACCTCAAAAAATAGGTATTGATGCGTCTTCAGTAGTAACTTTAAATATTACAAATAGTGCTGGCGATCCTATTGAAATAGATGATGCTAACATCATTCTGAAAGACAATACACAAGGGGTACTTTCAGACACTCATTACAATGCTAAAGAAAAAGCTTATCAAGCCAATTTTATTAGTACAGCGCCTGGTAAAGCCATTTTCTACGCTTATTTTAACAATACACTTCATCAAGATATCTCAACGACTGTCACTGTAGATAAACAAATCTCTAGTTATGATAATTTAACGCTAAAAGCTGATAAAAATGATATTACTTTAGGGAATTCAACTGATTTACGATTGACATTCTTTGATAAAAATAACAAACCAATAAAACTAGATAACGCCAATATCGTTTTAATCAATAGCGAGAAAGGGAGTATATCGAAAACAACTTATGATGATTCAACGCAACAATATATCGCAACCTTTACAAGTAAAGATATTGGTGACGCTGTTTTTCAACCTTCAATTAATAACGAAATTGTTAATGAAACAAAAGAAACCGTAAAAATCTCGACATTTAAAACGGTTAAATTAACAGCTAATAATCAAATGTATGTCGGTGATACATCAAAACTCGTCATGAAAGTGTTAGATGATGCAGATAATCCGATGGCGGTAGATAATGCTAAAATTCAAATCGTTAACATTGATAATCAAACGGGTGATGGGATTATTACAGAGACAACCTTTAATCCAACAGATAAGAGTTATACTGCTGATTTTACAGCAACCAATTTAGGTAAAATCACCTTCTATCCTTATATTGCCAATGTGCCTTATGCTGATAGCAAAGCCGATACAACGATTATTTCACTTAACGATAAATATAAGATTATTTCGCTCAATGCTAACCCTGAAAAAATCTTACAGAATGAAACGTCCATTATTACTACCGAACTACAAGATAACCAAGGTAAACCAGTCACCGATGTCCCTGTTGAAATTACATTAAATACCGCAGCAGGAACAATCAGTAATACAACGGCAGTATCAGGAAAACCAGGATATTATCAAGCAACTTATACGGGAACGCAGCCAACAACTGCACTATTTGGTGTCAATATTCATGGTCAACAAGATAATGATGCACAAACAAAAGTGGTTGTTTTAGGTGCTAATGATCTTAAAGCAACATTAGCAACAAATAAATCCCAGTTAGATTTAAATGAAAGTAATCACAGAGCTCAATTAACATTGACCTTGACTGACCAAGAGGGGAATCCGTTAACTAACGATAACGTAATGATTTATCAAGAAAATCCTACTCATGGTTCGCTTTCAATCACTAAAAAAATCAGTGCGACACAATATACAGCAGGTTTTGATGCAACAAATACAGGAACAGCTAAATTTTTTGCAACACTAGAAGGTATTCCTTTAACTACATCAGTAGATATTGCCATTATTGATAGCGCACCAGTTATCAATTTAAATAGTGCCACAATAGATGCCGATCCTACACATTTATATGGTTCTTCTGCAGAACAAAACCAAAATACACGTAGTGCAAATGGTGATTGGAGAAAAGCGAATATTACATTAGATATCAAAGATCAGTACGGGAATTTATTTCACCCTGATGTTCCTATTGATATTGTCATTAAAAATACACTTAACGGGAAAGTTTCTGAAGTTGTAGAGGTAAAACCCGGAGAATATCAAGTTGTTTATACGCCAACTGAACGTAACCGTCCATTTACTGCGACATTCTATGCAGTAATCGATAATGTCAGACAAAAATCTATTTCGACGCAAATCATTGTTGATCCATTAAAACATGACTTCGTAACTGGTGGTAACTTAATAGCAACGCCTACCAATATTGAAGTGGGTGATAGCTCTGAGCTGACTGCTATATTCTATAATGATCAGAACAAGCCGTTTATACCTAAAGAACAAGTTGAAATACGTTTAGCAAGTGCATCATCATCATTAGGTAAAATAAGTGATACCACTCTAAAAGATAAAACGTATACAGCCATATTCAACAGTAAGCAAATTGGTAGCGCAGATTTTGAAGTTTATCTCGATAATCAGCGTTATAACGACGGTAATACAACAGCACAAGTTATTATCACCGATAGATATAATGCGACATTAAATGCAACACCTGAAAAAATTCGTCTTAATCAGCAATCAACACTTAATCTACAAATAAGAAATCATGATGATAAGCTTATTAATGCAGGTAGTGATGTGCAAATTATTATGAAAAGTGCCTCAGGAACTCTTAGCACGACAACCTATAATGACAGCACGAAGACTTATTCTGCGATATTCACGGGTAAAAAGGTAGGAGATGTCGAGTTTATTCCTGTTATCAATGGCCAAGCTCATAGTGAAATTGTTGCTAATGTGATGGTTGAAGAGTTATTTACTTCTGCCAATATGGATAGAGAAGCGTCACCAATTACATTAAATAAACAATCAGATGTCTATTTGAGCTTTAAAGATGCAAGTGGTACAAATATCAACGTTGATAATGCGAATATTATATTAAGCACTCCAACACTAGGTAATTTAACCGCGACAACATGGGATAATACCAATAAACGTTTTGTTGCTACCTTTACAGGTACTGCGATGGGCACTGCAACATTTAGTGCTACTGTAGATAATAAAACTATAGATAATATTAATACATCTATTGTAATTAAAGATAACCCTGATGCGTTTTATCATCCTGAGTTAACACCTTCACCTAGCACCATTAAGGTAGATAACACATCAGAAATAGCACTATCAATTCAAGATGTTGACGGTAATTTAACAAAAGGAAACAGTGCAACCATTATTTTAGAAACGCCAACATTAGGTACGTTATCTGAAACAACATGGGATGGCGAAAATAATGTATATAAAGCAATCTTTACCGGTAGCAATGTAGGTAAAGCCCAATTCTCAGCAACTATCAATAATAAAGTTAGACAAGCTAAAACATCAGTACAAATTAATGAGGCTTATTCTCTCGCTAAATTAACGCCAAACCCTAGTACCATCAAAATTGGCAATACATCTAACTTAATATTAGCGCTGTCTGATGAGACGGGAAATCCTGTTAGAATCAATAATGATAATGTGAGTATTAATCTTAATACCCCAAAATTGGGTACATTAGGAAAAACAACATTTGATACAAGCGAGAAAGTCTATAAAGCAACATTTAATGGTACAACAGAAGGTACAGCACAATTTAATGTATCTATCAATGGAACCGTTCGTAATGATATACACGCAAATGTCATTGTTGAGAAAATCTATGACAGTGCAACATTGGTAGCGTCCCCTTCGACTATTTATACTGGCAAAAAATCGACATTAACGCTGACATTTAAAGATGCTTCAAATAATCCGATAGAGGTAAACGACGCCAATATCGTTTTACAAGATGCTGATATAGGTCAGTTAACGAATACCACTTACGATAAAACACAAAAAGCCTACATCGCCACCTTTACAGGTACATTATCAGGTAATGCTAAATTTAATGCTGCCATTAACAATAATATTGAAGAATCCATTAATACTACAGTAATCGTGAAAGAGGTGTCTGAAGATGATTTTATTTATCAACTGACTAGCTCTCCAGATTCTATCTATATTAATGATAAGTCAATACTGCAATTCACAATAAAGGATAACAGTGGTAAGGATGTTTATATCAATGATCTTAGTATCGCGATAAATGCTAATACGCCTTATGGCGAATTAGGGAAAACGACTTATGACAAAAATACAGGAGTTTATTCGGCAACCTTTACAGGTAAAAATGAAGGCATTGCAACGTTTTATGTTATCGCTCAGCAACAAGTGTTGAATAATGCAACAGCGTCTGTGACCGTGAATAAAGTTGTACCTATCACCGATATTGCATATATCAATTCTAACAATTATTCGTTTGCATTAGATGAAGGTTTTCCAAAAACTGGATACCGTAATGTGACATTTAATTTTGTCATGAAGAATGACACTAAAGCGAGCGATTATACATGGTCATCTAATCAATCATGGGTTACCGTTGGTAAAAATAATGGTGAAGTGAAATTATCAGGAAAACCAACAAGCGCAAATAAAACGGTAACAATAACGGCAAAACCGAATGTTGAAGGTAAAGGCACTGCATTTACTTATACATTTACTCTTGAGCATTGGTTTACCTTCTACGGTGGAGAACCAATGGCAGCACCTTATGCATGGCAAAGATGTGAACAAAATGGACTTGATACAACACCTGCAAATCTACTGACTTTAGGCCTGAATAAACGTGGTGTAGGGACTGTTTACTCAGAATGGGGTAAAGGTGGTGCCGTATTCCAAGTATGGTCTTCTGATACAGAGGGCTCTAATGTTGCTTATGTCAATTTAACTAATGGACTTATACAATATGCCGGTGGATTCCATCAGTTTGATCCGGTATGCAAAACAGATTTATAACAAAGTACGCTTAATATCATAATTTAAAAAAATTTCTAGCAGGCCTAATTTCGGTTAATTACCGCAATTGGGCCTTTTACTTTCTTTTAATAGATAGATTTTAGTATCTTCCGCTTTCTCAATTATGTTATTTTCCCCTCATACTCTTTAAATCTGTAATATAAACTTAAGCAATAATCATCATCTCAATCTGGTAGTTCATTTACTTGAGAGTTATACTGCTATTTACAATTACGCTACAAATGAAGATTTTCACGGTGCAAGACAAAACAATCATTATTCGCCAATTAGGAATGCAACCCTATTTACCGGTTTCTGATTCGATGCATCAGTTTACGGAAAAACGGGAAAGTCATACACCTGATGAACTTTGGCTCGTTCAACATGAACAAGTTTTTACTCAAGGCCAAGCAGGTAAAGCTGAACATTTATTAAATACAGGGCCTATTCCTGTTATTCAGTCTGATCGTGGTGGGCAAGTGACTTATCATGGGCCTGGTCAGCAAGTTATGTATGTTCTACTCGACTTAAAACGCAATCATATTGGTGTTCGACAATTAGTCACAGCACTGGAAAATACGGTTATTGACACACTGGCTGAATTTGATGTTGAGGCTTATGCCCGCTCTGATGCACCCGGTGTTTATGTTAAAGGCGACAAAATTTGTTCATTGGGGTTACGTATTCGTAAAGGATGCTCTTTTCATGGCTTAGCCTTAAATATTGATATGGATTTATCACCCTTTACGCGTATCAATCCATGTGGTTATTCTGATCTTAAAATGACCCAACTTACTAATTTTGTACCCAATAGCACAACAGAACAGGTTGCACCTCTCTTAGTTAATCATTTTTGTACGCAACTAGGATTCCAACCACAGCAATAAAAATGCTATAATTTTTTTAACATTTGTCATTTTTTTTTAAAACCCTGATTACCTCAATCACATCGTGTTAATCAATATAGATAACTGGAACTGGCACAATTATGAGTAAACCTATTCAGATGGAACGCGGCGTTAAATATCGCGACGCCGATAAAATGGCATTAATTCCTGTTAAAACCGTCGTTACAGAACGTGAAGAACTGCTACGTAAACCTGAGTGGATGAAAATAAAGCTACCCGCAGATTCAAGTAAAATTCAGGGTATCAAAGCTGCAATGCGTAAAAATGGTCTTCACTCAGTCTGTGAAGAAGCATCCTGTCCTAACCTTGCAGAATGCTTTAACCACGGAACAGCGACATTTATGATCTTAGGCGCAATTTGTACGCGTCGTTGTCCATTTTGTGACGTGGCACATGGTCGTCCTAATGCACCAGATGCTAATGAACCAGTAAAACTTGCACAAACGATTAAAGACATGGGTTTACGCTATGTTGTTATCACCTCTGTAGACCGTGATGACCTGCGTGATGGTGGCGCGCAACATTTTGCTGATTGTATTGCGGCTATTCGTGAAAAAAATCCAACAATTCGCATTGAAACATTAGTTCCTGACTTTCGTGGGCGTATGGATAAGGCATTAGAGATTTTGACTGAAACTCCACCAGATGTCTTTAATCATAACTTAGAAAACGTACCACGTGTTTATCGTCAAGTTCGTCCTGGTGCTAACTATCAATGGTCATTAACACTGTTAGAGCGTTTTAAAGAAGCCCATCCTAATATTCCTACAAAATCAGGTTTAATGGTGGGATTAGGTGAGACTAACGAAGAAATTATTGACGTAATGCGTGATCTGCGCAAACATGGGGTAACGATGTTGACATTGGGGCAATATCTGCAACCAAGCCGTCATCATCTTCCTGTTCAACGTTATGTCAGTCCTGACGAGTTTGAATATATGAAAGAACAAGCACTTGCTATGGGCTTTACACATGCTGCTTGCGGGCCTTTCGTACGCTCTTCTTATCACGCAGATCTTCAAGCTCAAGGGATTGAGGTTAAATAAAATAAACTCTCTGATATGCTTAATATTGCAATAGCTGTATTTATAGGTGGTGGTTTAGGAAGCGTTTTACGCTGGCTAATAAGCTACCGCCTAAACTCTCTACTCCCTCATTTTGCAACCGGTACTTTCGTTGCTAACTGTCTTGGTGCTTTTATTATCGCTTTTGGTATTGCATGGTTTAATAAAGCGCCCAATATTGATCCTATCTGGAAAATTATGCTAACCACTGGCTTTTGTGGTGGATTAACCACATTTTCAACCTTTTCAGTGGAAGTTGTTGCATTAATGACAGAAGGGAAAATAGGCTGGGCTTTTGGTACAATGGCCGCTAATTTAGCGGGATCATTTCTTATGACTGCCTTTGCATTTTGGATCTTAAGAGAAGTGTAATTCCCAATAATATAAAAACCCGTTATAGAACGGGCTTTTATATTTCTGAAAGAAGTCGTTAATTAGATAGCGACAACGTTTGCAGCAGATGGCCCTTTCGCGCCGTCAGTAACTTCAAACTCTACCTTTTGACCTTCAGCAAGTGTTTTAAAACCTTCTGAACTAATAGCGGAAAAGTGGACAAACACATCTTTACTGCCATCTTCTGGAGTGATAAAACCAAAACCTTTAGTTTCGTTAAACCACTTAACGTTACCTTTTAATTTAGACATCAAGTTTACCTTTAAAAATAGAAAATAAACGCAAGCGTTTTGCGTTGACTATAGTAAAACAAAAATTATGATTCCCTGTCCACAGTCTAGATCACGAAACTCACAATTTTTTACTACTAAATGATTAATATTCAGACAAATCCCATAAGTCTACTCATTATTCATACAAGTAATAACATTTAATTATTGCCGTATGAACTATTCCTCAATATCCACTTTCTCATAGTGCAGTAGCCAACGTTTAATATCTAAACCGCCAGTATAACCAACAAGTTTACCGTTATGCCCAATGACACGATGGCAAGGAATAATTAAAGAGATAGGATTTCGTGAGTTCGCCATTCCTACCGCTCTGCAATAATTGACCGAACCTAATGTAAGTGCAAGTTTTTTATAACTCCAAACTTCACCATGAGGAATGGTTTGTAAGGTTTTCCACACTCTTTTTTGAAATTCAGTCCCTTCTGGTACCAGAGGTACTGAGAATGTGACTCGTTTTCCAGCAAAATATTCTTTTAATTGTTTAATACATTGATTAATTATCGTACTGGAATTAATCGCATTTTCTTTTTCGTTAACAAAATAGAGACTCGTGATCCCTTCTTCATTTGCCGTTACCGAAATATAGGGTTTAGGGAAACCTTTTGGTGTATCGAGATAATCTTGGTACATAATGTTTTCTCTGTGATTTGCCTGTAATCATAAGATTAGATCACGCCTGATTGATAAAGCAATCATCTAATTACTTTTATACCTAACAAAAATTGCGCAATAAAAAAATCATAAAAATAAAATAATCCGCTAACTATTTAATTTTAATAATAATCATTATCAAATACGGAAATCACCATATATTGTGTGGTTGAAAAATTATAACTCTATATATAGTATTTAGGTACTTTTCATTATGAGTGTGTATGCAGACACACTCATATTTTTATAAGGGCTAATCTCTATGTCTGTGATTCTCTATACCAAACCGAATTGCGTTCAATGTAGTGCAACTGAACGAGCACTTAAACAAAAAAATATTCCGTTTGTCGCTGTAGATCTCACGCAGGATGCGCAAGCATTAGCACGCATTGTTTCTATGGGTTATCGCCAAGTTCCTGTTGTTGTTCACGGTGAACAACATTGGTCTGGTTTTTGTCCTGATAAAATCAGCCAAATCACACTGTAAAGGAACCTCTAATGCAAACTGCACCTTTAATTTATTTTTCAAGTCGCTCTGAAAATTGTCATCGCTTTGTACAAAAATTAAATATGCAGGCGACAAGACTTAATGAAAATGAACCACTACATGCCACACAACCTTTTGTGTTGCTTTGCCCTACTTACGGTGGCGGTGGTGCTAAAGGCGCAGTTCCTAAAACGGTAATTCAGTTTTTAAATATTCCTGAAAATCGTCAATTAATACGCGGTGTCATCGCTTCTGGTAATACTAATTTTGGTGCAGCCTATGGATTAGCTGGCGATGTTATCGCTCAGAAGTGTCAAATCCCTTTTCTGTATCGTTTTGAACTCTTAGGTACACCAGAAGACGTTAAACGCGTAAAAAACGGATTAAGTGCGTTTTGGTCAACAATTAATGAACACTGCGCAATGAGATAAATAACCATGACACAACCGATAGAACAACGTGATTATCATGCACTCAATGCCATGCTCAATCTTTATGATGAGCAAGGTAATATTCAATTTGATAAAGACAAATTAGCAACCCACCATTTTTTTCGTCAGCATGTAAACCAAAATACGGTTTTTTTTCATGATTTAAAAGAGAAACTCGATTTTCTTGTTGAACAACATTATTACGAAGCGCATGTTTTAGAGCAGTATGACTTTACATTTATCAAACAGTTATTCAAACATGCCTATAGTAAGAAATTTCGCTTTCAATCTTTTCTAGGCGCATTTAAATACTATACCAGCTATACGTTAAAGACATTTGATGGCGAGCGTTATCTTGAACGTTATGAAGACCGTGTATGTATGGTTGCGCTGACATTAGCACAAGGTAATACTGAACTCGCGACACATATTGTCGATGAAGTGATTAGTGGCCGTTTTCAACCAGCCACACCCACCTTTTTAAATTGTGGTAAACAACAACGTGGCGAATTAGTTTCCTGCTTCTTATTACGTATAGAAGATAATATGGAATCTATTGGTCGTTCAGTGAATTCAGCATTACAGCTTTCTAAACGCGGTGGTGGAGTTGCTTTCTTGCTCACTAACTTACGCGAAGCTGGCGCTCCAATTAAGCGGATAGAAAATCAATCATCAGGCGTTGTTCCTATCATGAAGATGCTAGAAGATGCGTTTTCTTATGCTAATCAATTAGGAGCAAGGCAAGGCGCTGGCGCAGTTTATCTTCATGCTCATCATCCTGATATCTATCATTTTCTAGATACTAAACGTGAAAATGCGGATGAAAAAGTCAGAATCAAAACTCTCTCATTAGGTGTTGTTATTCCCGATATTACGTTTGAATTAGCTAAACGTAATGAAGATATGTACCTTTTCTCACCTTATGATGTTGAACGTGTTTATGGCGTTCCTATGTCTGAAATTAGTGTGAGTGAAAAATACGCTGAAATGGTTAATAACGGTGAAATACGTAAAAAGAAAATTAAGGCTAGAGAGTTTTTCCAAACATTAGCAGAAATACAATTTGAATCAGGTTATCCCTATATCATGTTTGAGGATGCAGTAAACCGCGCTAATCCTATTGCTGGTAGAATTAATATGAGCAATTTATGTTCTGAAATATTACAAGTAAATAGTGCAAGTGAATATCATCCTGATCTTAGCTATCAACATATCGGTCATGATATTAGTTGTAACTTAGGTTCAATGAATATAGCAATGGCAATGGATTCTCCTGACTTTGCACATACTATTAATACAGCAATAAGAGCGCTGAGTAGTGTTGCAGAGATGACAAAGATTGAATCTGTCCCTTCTATTGAAAAAGGAAATCAGGCTTCTCATGCTATTGGTTTAGGCCAAATGAATCTACATGGCTATTTAGCGCGTGAAGGTATTTATTATGGTTCAGAAGAAGCGCTAGATTTTACCAATATCTATTTTTACACAGTAACCTATTACGCTTTATTAGCATCAAATCAATTAGCAATTGAGAAAAAACAAACTTTTAAAGGTTTTGAACATTCAAAATATGCCAGTGGTGAATATTTTGATAAATACGTTTCTCAAGAGTGGCTACCGAAAACACAAAAAGTCCACCAGCTATTTAGCCAGTCTAATGTGCATATTCCAACACAAGAAGATTGGGAAAAACTAAAACAGTCAATTATGGCGAATGGTATTTATAATCAAAATTTACAAGCCATTCCACCTACTGGCTCTATTTCTTATATAAATAACTCTACATCAAGCATTCATCCTATTGCTGCGCCTATTGAAATAAGAAAAGAAGGCAAAATTGGTCGTGTTTATTATCCTGCCCCTTTTATGACCAATGAAAATCGCCAATATTATCAAGATGCCTATGAAATTGGCGCTGAGAAAATTATCGATACTTATGCACAAGCGACACAGCATATCGACCAAGGTCTATCGCTCACCCTATTCTTTTCTGATGAAGCAACCACCAGAGATATTAATAAAGCGCAAATTTATGCTTGGCGTAAAGGTATTAAAACCTTGTATTACATCCGTATTAGACAAACAGCGTTAGCGGGTACTGAAATTAAAGGTTGTGTGTCTTGTGCACTGTAATTATCAAAAGGAAGATATGATATGTCTGCACCTTATTTAAATCGAGTCAATGCAATTAACTGGAACCGCATTGAAGACGAAAAAGATTTAGAGGTTTGGAATCGTTTAACTATGAATTTCTGGTTACCTGAAAAAATTCCACTCTCTAACGATATTCCTTCATGGAATACGCTAACACAAGCCGAAAAACAGCTGACTATTCGTGTTTTTACCGGCTTAACACTGTTAGATACGATTCAAAATACAGTTGGTGCACCTACGCTAATGCCAGATGCACTCACACCTCATGAAGAAGCCGTTTTATCTAATATCTGTTTTATGGAAGCGGTTCATGCTCGTTCTTATAGCTCGATATTTTCAACTCTTTGTCTTACTACAGATGTTGATGATGCATATCGTTGGAGTGAAGAAGATCCTTTCTTACAAAAGAAAGCAGAGATTATTCTGCACTATTATCAAGATGCAGATCCATTAAAGAAAAAAATAGCGAGTGTATTCTTAGAATCATTCTTATTCTATTCTGGTTTCTATTTACCGATGTATTGGTCAAGCCGAGGTAAATTAACAAATACAGCCGATCTCATTCGGCTTATTATTCGTGATGAAGCCGTTCACGGTTATTATATTGGTTATAAATTTCAGAACCAATTATTAAATAAATCAGAATCAGAAAAACAAGAAATTAAAGATTTTGCTTTTTCTTTATTATTAGACTTATATGATAATGAAGTGAAATATACTGAAAATCTTTATGATAATGTTGGATGGACTGAAGATGTGAAAAAGTTTCTTCATTATAATGCTAATAAAGCATTAATGAATTTAGGCTATGAAGCATTATTCCCTGATGAATTAACCGACGTAAGTCCTGCTATTCTTTCATCATTATCACCTGATGCAAATGAAAATCATGATTTCTTTTCTGGCTCGGGCTCTTCATATGTTATTGGTAAAACAATTAATACTGAGGATGATGATTGGGATTTTTAACATACCATTAACTCGCTGTTTTCTTTTTAAAAGCGCCAAGATACATTCAATTTAATTATGTATCTCAAGCGACACATAACGCACTGAAAAATAATAATTATTTTTTGGTGCGTTTTTATTTGCTTAAAAAAGTAGCTAATTATATGATTATTACCGTTCAATCAGGTCAAATAATCAATTTTTTACGAATGATTTTCTCGGTTTTCTCTTATTTCATCACTATTTTAAAGATAAATCATTAAAATAACTAATGACTATTAAATTTTATTGGTTTTTCTTTGTTTCTTTTTTCTTTTATTCATTCTCTTTTATCAAGCCTTTTATTGAGATCATAATTAAAATACTTCTCTGTATAAAAATAATGTTATTTCAGTCAGTTAGATGCGTTATTACGTTTAAATAAAATTTATTTATTTCACTTTATTTATTTATTAATTACTGAAAAACGATAAAAAAATGAACCCAATTATTTGTTTAATTATAGTGAACATAGGGTTGTCAGCTCTTATTATTATGTTAGGGTAATCCACTTACTAAAAATCTAATCTAGGAAAAAACGAAATCATTTAATTAACAATTTATTTATTCCTTTCAATATTTAAATAGGAAAATATATATTGCATGGCAATCAAACTCGAAGTTAAAAATCTCTATAAGGTATTTGGTGAGCACCCTAAGCGGGCCTTTGAATTATTAGAATCTGGTATGAATAAAGATCAGATTTTTGATAAAACAGGGCTAACAGTCGGTGTTCAAGATGCAAATCTGGCCATTGAAGAAGGCGAAATATTTGTGATCATGGGCTTATCAGGTTCTGGTAAATCCACCTTAGTACGCCTTCTCAATCGTCTGATAGACCCAACAAAGGGTGAAGTCCTTATTGATGGTGAAAATATCACCAAAATGTCTGATAAAGATCTACGTGAAGTTCGTCGTAAAAAAATCAGTATGGTGTTCCAATCATTTGCACTAATGCCACATATGAATGTGCTTGATAATACCGCTTTTGGTATGGATCTTGCGGGTATTAGTAAAGAGGAACGCATTAAGAAGGCAATGGCGGCCCTTGAGCAAGTCAACCTAGGCCATCATGCCAATTCTTGGCCTGATGAATTATCAGGTGGTATGCGTCAACGTATCGGTTTAGCGCGTGCATTAGCTAATGACCCCGATATTTTATTAATGGATGAAGCATTTTCTGCACTCGATCCATTAATTCGTACTGAAATGCAAGACGAGCTTTTAAGCTTACAAGGTGACAAACAACGCACTATCGTCTTTATTTCTCATGATCTTGATGAAGCAATGCGTATTGGTGACAGAATAGCCATTATGCAAGGTGGTGTTGTTGTGCAAATTGGTACACCTGATGAAATACTCAATAATCCAGCAAATGATTATGTGCGTACTTTCTTCCGTGGTGTTGATATCAGCCATGTATTTAGTGCAAAAGATATTGCAAAACGTCGTCCAGAAACCTTGTTACACGTAGCACCTGGTTTTGGTCCACGCTCTGCATTGAAAGTGCTAGAAGATGAAGACCGTAACTTTGGTTATCTCATTGAACGAGGTAGAAAATTTATCGGTATTGTTTCTCTTACCTCACTTGAAGAAGCACTGAAAAATAAACAACCTATCGAATCCGCTATCTTATCTGAACCTAGCGCGATTGATGGTGATACGCCGTTAAATGAGCTGATTTCAACTGTTGCACAATCTCCCTGTGCAATTCCTGTTATTGATGAGAAAAATCGTTATATCGGCTTAATCTCTAAAGGAATGTTATTACAAGCACTGGATAAGGAGACACCTAATGAGTAATACAACTAATCAAGCCAATCCTTGGGATACAGAAACCCAAGATGTGGCAACAGATAATACAACTCAAACGGTACCTCAAGATAATTCAGTAGAGAGTGATCCGTGGAGCACCTCTGACAGTTCAACAACGGATGCAGATCCTTGGGGTGGCAGTGCTGGTACTGATAACATCGACACGTCTTCTACAGGTGGTACTGATTGGTTAGATTCAGTGCCAACTGATGTTACCCCCGATCACTTTAATATTATGGATCCATTTCATAATACATTGATCCCTTTGGATTCATGGGTAACAGAAGCAATTGACTGGGTTGTTCTTCATTTTCGACCTGTCTTCCAAGGTATCCGTGTTCCAGTTGACTTTGTGTTAAGCGGATTTGAAAACTTTTTAACAGCCATGCCTTCACCTGTTGCGATTATTTTATTTTCATTAATCGCATGGCAGTTATCAGGCAAAGTAATGGGAATAACCTCATTTATCTCACTGATCTTAATTGGTGCGATAGGTGCTTGGTCTGAAGCCATGGTTACTCTTGCTTTAGTGTTAACCTCTTTACTGTTCTGTTTAATTATAGGGCTTCCTCTTGGAATATGGCTTGCCCATAGCAATAGGGCATCAAAAATTATTAGGCCGCTATTAGATGCGATGCAGACAACACCTGCATTCGTTTATTTAGTCCCTATCGTGATGCTTTTTGGTATTGGTAATGTTCCTGGTGTTGTCGTCACCATCATATTCGCTTTACCACCAATAGTGAGGTTGACCATCTTAGGGATAAAACAAGTTCCTGAGGATTTAATAGAAGCAGCACAATCATTTGGCGCTAATCCTCGTCAAATGCTGTTTAAAGTTCAGTTACCACTTGCAATGCCTACGATTATGGCCGGTGTAAACCAAACATTGATGTTAGCGTTGTCAATGGTAGTTATTGCATCAATGATTGCCGTTGGTGGTTTAGGTCAAATGGTATTACGTGGTATTGGTCGTCTTGATATGGGACTGGCGGCTGTTGGGGGTGCGGGTATCGTGATCCTCGCCATTATTCTTGACCGATTAACACAATCACTAGGTCAAAATAGCCGACTGAAAGGCAATAGAAGTTGGTATATGACAGGTCCTGTAGGCTTAGTTTACCGTCTTTTTGCGAAAAAAGCATAATCGCCAACTCCGCAAATAAATAACAAACATTGAATTTCATCGATAGAAAAATAGTCGATATAAAAACAATCAATATATGAAATAACTGGCGGTAGTTCGCTACCGCTTGCTATCTCTTATCATAAAACAGAAGGAACAACTATGCGTAATCCAGTTCTCTGGGCAACAGTTTTGTCTGCCACACTGCTAAGCACTCAGTTATCCGCTGCTGATTTACCTGGTAAAGGAATTTCGGTTCAACCTGTACAAAGTACAATTTCTGAAGAAACATTTCAGACATTAATAGTAAATAAAGCACTAGAAAAATTAGGTTATACCGTTGAACCTACTAAAGAAGTTGACTACAACGTTGCTTACTCTTCTATCGCAAACGGTGATGCAACATTTATGGCAGTAAGCTGGGTGCCATTACATAACTCTCAGTATGAGGCTGCTGGTGGTGATGACGTATTCTACCGTAAAGGTGATTATGTTATTAATGCTGCACAAGGCTATCTTATTGATAAGAAAACAGCACAAGAATATAAGATTACCAACATTGAGCAATTAAAAGATCCTAAAATTGCGAAAATCTTCGACAATGATGGTGATGGCAAAGCAGATTTAACTGGTTGTAACCCAGGTTGGGGTTGTGAAGAATCTATTAATAATCACTTAAAAGCCTATGATTTAGAAAAAACAGTAACACATAAACAAGGTAACTATGCGGCAATGATGGCAGATACCATTACCCGTTATAAAGAAGGTAAACCTATTCTTTATTACACATGGACACCTTATTGGATAAGTGATGTATTAAAACCAGGTAAAGATGTTGTATGGTTACAAGTACCATTCTCTTCATTGCCAGATGATAATAAAACCGATACTACATTACCAAATGGTAAAAACTACGGTTTCCCACCAAGTACAATGCATATCGCTGCGAATAAAAAATGGGCTGAAGCAAACCCAGCAGCCGCTAAATTATTTGAAGTGATGAAAGTCTCTGTAAATGATATTAACGCACAGAACTTACGTATGCATAACGGTCAGAAATCACAAGCTGATATCGAACGCCATGCAAATGCGTGGATCAAAGCTCATCAAAAAACCTTTGATGGTTGGATAGATGAAGCACGTAAAGCGGCTAATTAATTAGTCACTTTCTAATATCACGCCTAAAAAAACAGGCCACTCAGTGGCCTGTTTTTTTTTACTTAAATTATACTGATATCACTTAGAAACGCTTAACAACGGTAAATCTAAAGTCACGCCCCACACCAGAAACAGATTCACCTAAATAAGGATAATAATCTCGATTAAAGAGGTTAGCCACAGTGAAACGGATATCGGTATTATCAATAAATGAAGGCTCCCAATTGGCAAATAATCCATGAATGGCATAGCCTTTACTTTTTGGTAGTGCCCAATAAGCTGCTTGAGGATCGGCATCTGTCGGCGAACGACGTTGTGCACCAATAAAATCACCCGTCCATCCCATATTGACATTAATTTGCGGTAATTTTACCCCAATCGTGGCATGTAAAGCGTCAGGCTGTATTTCTGCAATCCATGTTTTTTGACCAAACCAAGGGTCACGTGGTGACTGATCACGTTTTCCTTTCATTGTAGAATACGCTAAACGACCAAATACATTAGGACTATCATAAAAAGCTTCAATCTCTAGTCCTTGAATTCGATATCCCGGTAAGTTACGGTAATTACCAATAGAAGGTGCACAACCACTATTATCACCATCTACTTTATAGCTTTGGCAATAAACACCTCGACGACGGAATATTTCATTTTTACCACGATTATCAAATAATGTTGTTCTTAATTGAACTTGGTCTTCTTGTTGGAAAACATCTTCAAAATCAGCAATTGCACCAACACGTATCGCTCTAATTGTTTCTTTATCTAAATGACGACTCGTTCCCGTTAAGCTTGAAATGCTTGATTGCACTTCATACTGTTCATCAATAATGGGTGCGCGCCATGTATAGGTGAGATCGCCAAAGAAGCGGAAGTTTTGATTCATTTTCCACAATAAACCAAGATGAGGAGTCGCACCACGGTAGGTTACATCTGAATAATCATGGCCAAAATAAGGGTTTGGATCTTGATAAACCTTAGCTCGACTGCCCTTTCCTTGGTTTTTAACAATATCATAGCGAACGCCAGGAGTTATCGTAAAATTACGATAACTCATCGAGTCTTCGATATAGAAACTGGTCGTTGTTTGCGTACCTTCTGGCATATAAGGCGGTGCATAATATCCATAGTTATAATCAGGATTTTTTGCTTTATCGCGCGTAAACATTAAAACGCTACGATCATTTTTATGCCAACGTGTTCCTACAAGAATTTGGTGTTCGACTGAACCCCACATCACTGAGCTTTCATTTTTTAATTCTACTTGATGATTTTTATAATCAACCCAGCTTTGATTTCCCATACTGCCACTAAAGAAAGAGCTTGCGGTATCAGGGCGAGTATCATTTTGTTTCGTTTTAGAATAGCCGTAAATGAGTGTTAGATTGACTAAATCAGACTCGATAGGATTAAAATTCCATTTTGCACTAAAAGTGTCATCTTTTTGGTCACGATAGACTAACTTACGCTTCATTGCGCCATCAAAACCATATTTATCCACTTCTGATTGTGATGGTTTCGGTAAATCATCACGCTTTGCAGCCCATGGCGTCCATCCATCACTTTCAGAGCGTGAAGCCGATAACGTTAATGTATTTTCATCATTTAAATAAAAATTCGATTTAATTAGAAATGAATCTTGGTCTGATTGAGAATATCCAAATTTAGTACCATCAGGTCTACGTAAATCATCACTTTCGCGACGATTAAAATAAAAAAGACCATCAGCAAAACCATCAAGTGTTTTTCCATAAATCGCACCACTATAACGATTTTGTTTATCATTTGTGTGGTGACCATATTTTAAAAATAAACCAATATGTTGATCAGGAAGTAATAAATCATCAGGGTCTTTAGTTTCAATTCTAACTGAACCACCAAATCCACCATTACCTTCTGTAATATTATGCGGACCTTTATCAACATCAATACGACGAATTAATTCAGGATCAATAAAAATAGATCCCTGACGATATTTTTCAAAACTTTTAGGCGTGCCATCAAACGTTATTTTAATATCTTCAGGATTACCCATTCCCCAAATATTTAATGTTTGCCCACCAGGCCTTGGCGAGCCTGATGAGGAAATACCCGGTAATTTATCCACCAGCTCAGCAATATTATTTGGCTGTATTCTATCGATATCTTTTAGCGTCAGAACAGTACTTCCTGCCTCTACGCTAGAATTAAGCTCACCTGCGACATAAATCGGTTCAATCACAATTTTATCATGTTTATCTGATGACGCTGTTATCGCTGTTTTTGGCAATGCCTTTATTTCTGATTTTATATCTTCAGAAGCATAGCTATTTAAAGAAGAGAATGACGTTAATAATAATGCAATTGCTGAGGATGAAAATGAAAATACACCTATACCCTGATGATAGGCATCATTCTTTGCTAAAAAATGGATCATAATAGTCGTATCTTTTATATGGTTATTAATTTAAGTAAGATTTAAATCGCATAAAACAATACTTAACAAGCAAATTATGATAATGATAATAATTATCATTATCTAGTTTTTTTCACTCATTGTTTTAATACAGATAATAACGCCAAATATAATCCATTATTGGATATTAATTTTTAATTAATTTAAATTTTTAAATAATATTTCTAAAAAGCATTATTTTTATATGGCTATTATTTTTATAAAAAAGATGAAAATTCGTTAAATTGATATCGGATATAGGCTATTTTTATTTAAATTGATAAGCATTAATTAATAATTCATTGTT
>NZ_LXEN01000124.1 GCF_001654855.1 Proteus myxofaciens ATCC 19692 | reverse complement strand
AATATTTTTATTTAAATTGATAAGCATTAATTAATAATTCATTGTTAAAAAACAATATCATCTATTTCAATCATTAATGGTTACTTATGAAACATATAAATATTAGCATGTTACAATTACTAACATAATTTCTATTTTATTTACCATGCAAATTTGATTAAATTAATTAATATTTATTAAATAAATATATTAAGTTAGAGTAAAATCAAGTAAAAATAAAATAATATCATTGGTTAATAAACACACTTGTAACACAAGGAAGCGTAATGACGATTTATGATTTAAAACCTAAGTTTCAATCTCTTTTGCGTCCTTATGTCATAAAGCTCTACCAAAAGGGAGTAACAGCAAATCAGGTCACGCTTTTTGCTTTAGTGCTATCAATACTTGTTGGTTGCCTACTTTTTTTATTTCCTATTCCGCAATTATTTCTAATACTCCCTATCATTCTTTTTATTCGTATGGCGCTTAATGCTATTGATGGCATGCTAGCAAAAGAACACAACCAAAAAAGTCCATTAGGTGCAATATTAAATGAAGCAAGTGACGTGATTTCAGATGTGGCGCTTTATCTTCCATTTATCTTGGTTTTTCCACATGCTTATTGGTGGATAATGCTCGCACTTTTTTTAATGATAATGACAGAGTTTTTAGGTGTACTTGCTCAAACACTTTGCGCAATACGCTGTTATGACGGCCCAATGGGGAAAAGTGATAGCATTTACTTTTGGTGCGTTAGGATTACTTATTAGTCTTTTTCCTTCTTTCATCACATCAGATGCATTTAATTATCTGTTTATTATTATTAATTTATTGCTTTTATTCACCTGCTATAACCGAATTCACCATGCATTAAGAGAAGTTGCCACAATAGATAAGGATACATCATTATGAATCAGCAAATACAATATCTGACTCAAAGGAAAATGATTGAGTCTGAATTTACAACAAGTGATAAAACGGCACTTTATTATCGTCATTGGCCTGCTGAAATAACCGCTGAACCTAAAGCTATTATTTTATTTCATCGTGGTCATGAGCATTCAGGGCGAATATCTCATCTTGTTGATGAATTAGACTTACCTGATTTCTCAATGTTTGCATGGGATGCTAGAGGTCATGGAAAGAATCAAGGCCCTAGGGGATATAGCCCTTCAATGGGAACATCAATAAAAGATATAGATGAATTCGTACAGTACATTTCATCAAATTATGATATTCCATTAGAAAATATTGTTGTAGTTGGACAAAGTGTTGGTGCAGTTCTTGTTTCAGGTTGGGTAAATGATTATGCGCCTAAAATTCGAGGCATGATCTTAGCTTCACCCGCCTTTAAAGTGAAACTATATGTTCCTTTTGCTCGCACTGGTCTTGCGCTAATGCAAAAAATTCGTGGTCTTTTTTATGTTAATTCTTATGTAAAGGCACACTATCTTACTCACGATCAACAAAGAATCGACTCTTTTAATCAAGACCCTCTGATTACTCGCCCTATTGCCGTTAATGTATTATTAGAACTCTATAAAACGGCTGATCGTATTATTAAAAACGCATCATCAATTACGTTACCCACACAACTTTTTATTTCAGGTAATGATCATGTTGTGTATAAAAAACCACAACATCTCTTTTATCAACAACTCAATACACCAATAAAAGAAAAACATACATTAGCAGGATTTTACCACGATACATTAGGTGAAAAAGATCGAGCGATTGCTATTGATAAAATGCGTGATTTTATTGCAACGCTGTTCACACAACCTCGCTATCAGCATGATTATCGTCATGAAGATAAATGGAGCCACAGTGCTGATGTTTATCGCTCCTTACTTACCCCTTTATCAAAATATTCTCTAAAAGGTATTTACTATAATACTCTGAGTAAATTAATGAGCACGTTAGGTAAAGCCTCTGAAGGTATTGAGCTAGGATATGATAAAGGCTTTGATTCTGGTTCTACGTTGGATTATGTCTATCGTAACCAACCTCAAGGTAAAGGTATATTTGGTCGTGTTATTGATAAACAATATTTAAATAGTATTGGTTGGCAAGGTATTCGCCAACGCAAAGTGAATATCGAAAATACTATTCGTTATGCTATTCGCCAATTAAGCGATAATAATATGCCCGTTAATATTATTGATATCGCAGCAGGCCAAGGTCGCTATTTATTTGATGCTATTAACAATTATGAAAAAATTGACTCTATTTTAATGCGTGATTATAGCCTAGTAAATGTAGAGCAAGGGCAAATAGCGATTAAAGAGCGTTATTTAGAAGATAAAGTTCGTTTTGAAGAAGGTAATGCTTTCGATACAGAAAGTTTAAGTGCGGTAACACCTGCGCCTACATTAGGCATTGTGAGTGGTCTTTATGAACTATTCCCTGATAATCAATTAATAAAAGCCTCATTAAAAGGATTATCTCAAGCTATTCCTAAAGAGGGTTTGCTTATTTATACCTGCCAACCTTGGCATCCTCAACTTGAAATGATCGCACATGTTTTACCTAGTCATCAAGATGGTCAGCCTTGGGTAATGCGTTGTCGTAGCCAAGGTGAAATGGATGCATTAGTTAATGAAGCAGGTTTTGAGAAAATAAATCAACTTATCGACCACTGGGGTATTTTTAGCGTCTCAATTGCTAAACGTCGATAGTGGTAAATATAGAATGTTATCTCAAACAAATGTAATGGGATAGAAATAAGCAAAGGTGGTTTTACTTAATAAAATCACCTGCTTTTCAAGCAATGGAGTATTATGTGAGTCTCTCTTCAACGCCGAAAATGATAATCCCAAAAAAGATCTTGCTTGCAGGAATACTCTGGTTGCTATTTCTTGCACCTTTTTTCTATTTAACTTATATGCAAGTAAATAGCTATACGGCAACACTTCCTAATGTCCCCTCTTTTGTTTATTCATGGGAATCTGATATTCCTTTTTTACCTTGGAGCATTATCCCCTATTGGAGTGTGAATATTGCTTACGGACTTTCCCTGTTTATTTGTACAACGTTAAGAGAACAATTTATTCATGGAACTCGCTTAGTTGTTGCCTCTATTATTGCTTGCGCTGGTTTTTTATTATTTCCATTAAAATTTAGCTTTATTCGCCCTGCAAGTGAAGGCATTTCAGGATGGCTTTTTACTCAATTAGAAGGCTTTGATCTTCCTTATAATCAAGCCCCTTCTTTGCATATCATCTTATTATGGATAATTTGGCTAAGATTTCGTGCACATACGCCACCATCATGGCGCTGGTTACTTAATATATGGTCATTGCTTATCGCCATTTCTGTTCTTACTACTTGGCAACATCATTTTATTGATCTAATAACTGGCTTTGCTATTGGTGTTTTAATTTGTTATTTATTACCAATAAAAACACGTTGGTATTGGCATTTTTCAGGAAGTAAGCGAAGTTTACGTATAGCAACAAGTTACGGGATCACAGCACTTGTGCTCGCTATTTTAGCGAGTTTACTTCAAGGTATTTTTTGGATTTTACTTTGGCCTGCTATTACACTTTTATTTATTACATTCGGCTATTTAGGGGCAGGCTCTAGTGTATTTCAAAAAACAGTACAAGGTAAGATTTCACTTTCAGCAAAGATAATCCTATTACCTTATCGCTTTTTTGCTTGGTGTACTTATCGTTATTATTTAAAACATTGCCAAATACCAAGCCAAGTCGTTGATAATATCGTGTTAGGTGGTCGTCCTCTTTATATTCTAAATACTGATGCTGTTTTTGATTTAACTTGCGAATGGCCAAGAAATAAATTTAGTCAAAAACAATATTATATTGCACAACCACAAATTGATTTATTACCGTTAACACCGAATGATATTCATAATGCAATGATATCAATGACAGAACTTAGCCAATATGGTTCCATTTATGTACACTGTAAATTAGGATATTCTCGAAGTGCAACCGTCGTTGTTGCTTGGTTGGTTTATAGCCAAAAAGTGACTGATTTAGAAAGTGCACTCTCCTGTGTTTATCGAGCTCGTCCTCAAATTATTTTAACTAAAGAGACATTAGCTGCATTACAAATTTGGTATGAAGAATATAAACAAGCCAGAAAGTGAGTTTAATGTACTCACCACAAAAACAGCAGGAAATATGATTGTGTCCCTAACACAAAGCTGGCGCTATTTATTTTTTTTATCGGTTCTATCTTATTTAAGCTCATTACTCCTGCAACTTTTTTATTTTAAAAATAACTATTTTCTATTTATCTCCTCAGTGTGTTTTTTATTTACGCACTATTTTCTCTTTCGCTTATGGCTAGATAACCATTTTTTTAAAATACTTTATCGTTATCATGATAACGATAATTTTGATTATTGCTTATCCTTTCTTTTTAATAAGAAAACTAGCCATTGCTCAATGGAAATACGTTGGTTAGGCACTAAACGCCTCTTTTCTTTAGCCCTACTAACCACATTAATACAATGGTTATGGGGAATAATCAGTTTATTGCTTTAAATTAGAATAACAATTTATAACTAATTAATATAATTAGTTTTATTTATTTATATTCCCTCATTTTAATACTATCCTTTCCTAGAAAAAATGACTCATGTTACTATCATCTACCTTATAAATATTTTTCCTGAGTATTATGAAAAACGCCGTCTCACCATCACAGGTTCCTCTGAGTAAAAGCCTTATAATTCTAATGGCAATTGCAACTGGTATGGTTGTTGCCAGTAATTATTATGCTCAGCCACTTCTTGATTCTATTGCGCATTATTTTCAAATTTCTGTCACATTAGCAGGTTTTATCGTCACAACAGCACAACTAAGCTATGCAATCGGTTTAATGTTACTTGTTCCATTAGGCGATATGTTTGAAAGACGAACGCTTATTGTCGTCATGACCTTAATTTCAGCAAGTGGCCTACTTATTACAGCTATGGCACAAAATATTTGGGTTATGTTGATAGGGACTGCGTTGTCAGGTATGTTCTCTGTTGTCGCTCAAATTTTAGTGCCTTTTGCTGCAACACTGGCGACACCTCATCAGCGAGGTAAAGCTGTTGGTACAATAATGAGTGGTTTATTACTTGGTATTCTATTAGCCAGAACTGCATCAGGATTAATGGCATCATTTACAAATTGGCAAGGAATATTCTGGCTTGCTAGCCTATTTTTAGCTTTATTAGCTATTATCCTTTGGCGTTGCTTACCCACTTATAAAAATGAATCTAATCTAAATTATTTTCAACTAATTGGCTCTATTTTTAAGCTGTTTAAAACCACGCCGGTATTAAGAACACGCTCCCTTATTGGTGGCCTTATTTTTGTGCATTTCGGTCTTTTATGGACTTCAATGGCATTTTTACTTTCAGCGGATCCATTTAATTATTCTGATGCCATTATTGGATTATTTGGTCTTGTTGGTGCTGCTGGGGCATTAATGGCAGGAAAGGCCGGAGTTTGGGTAGATAAAGGAAAAGGAAAAAAAACCACAACGTCAGGGCTCATTCTCCTTCTGATTTCAT
>NZ_LXEN01000123.1 GCF_001654855.1 Proteus myxofaciens ATCC 19692 | reverse complement strand
GGGCGTTTATTATTATTGCACCTTATTATAATGGGTTAGGACTCATCAGTTTTATTATTGGCGTTATTATTCTTGATCTGGCAGTACAAGGTGTTCATGTCACAAATCAAAGTACTATCTATCGCATTTTACCCGATGCACGAAATCGATTAACAGCAGCTTATATGACCAGCTATTTTATTGGTGGAGCATTAGGCTCATTTTTATCAGGCTATACTTATCATCAATTTGGCTGGAAAGGTGTCTGTATCTCAGGTTTTATTATCGGCATTATCAGTCTTATCGTTTGGATAATTGGTTATAAAAATGATCCTATTATCCATGATGAGTGATTATTTATCTAAAAATACGTTATTTCCTACCCTTTAATATTGTACTAATCAGAATAAAAGATAAATGTTTTAACAGCGTGATTACTATTGATGTATATCATCATTTCATTCTTTATTAAGAATAACTGCATCAATATTATCAATAATTGACATCAAAGATTGTCTTTATTGAATAATATAAGTATGGTAATCGTCATTAGTTTAAATAAAATTAATACGTATTTTATCGTAAAAAGTGATCCTTACACTCATAAATGGACTATCATTAAATGACAGATAAGTGATGAGCTAATTTTATTAACTTATTGTAAAGAGATAAATACCTATGCTTTTTTTTGTGTTATCATTCATAAAATTTATGAATCAGGTAACAGAATCAAAAAAACATAGTGACTATAAATAATAAAAATTGCTAAATTGTGTGTTTAATATACCATTTAACATGTTGATAACAGTGTTATCCTAATTTTCGAAACTAACAAGGTGTCTAAAAATGGAAAGCTCATTTACGCCAACAGAAGAATTGCTAAACACTCGCGCTACACAACAGAAATCTCTGAATAAAGATATTCCTTATCAAGAAATTTTGCTAACACGTCTTTCTATGCACGTTCAAAGCAAATTACTTGAAAGCCGTAATAATATGCTGAAATCTCAAGGCATTAATGAAACATTATTTATGGCACTTATGATTTTAGATACGACAGAAAATCGTAGTATTCAACCTTCTGAATTAAGTGCAGCATTGGGCTCATCAAGAACAAATGCAACTCGTATTGCAGATGAACTTGAAAAACAAGGCTGGATTGAACGTAGAGAAAGTCATAATGACCGTCGCTGTTTACATCTGCATTTAACAGATGCAGGTGAGGAGTTTTTAAATAGCTTACTTCCACCACAACACAAATGTTTAAAACATATTTGGTCAGTTCTTGATGCAAACGAACAGAAACAGTTAGAAACACTCATGCGCAAACTGTTATTACAATTAGATACCTTATCTGAGAAAGGTTGTGAATAATTTTTACAGTGAATATTTTTACTGATTTAGCACTATTTACGCCATAAAACGGCAAGCATAATTGTTTATTAGCATTTATACTCTACACTTCACGCTAATCATTATTCTAAGATTAACCTTGTAATTATGTTTCCAGTTGTAACACTGGAAACATATCTGTGATGTTTTTCTGGTTTTATGGAGATTTCCTAAATGAGTGTTAATGAGGAAAATAGTCCCCCTCAGGCTCCCATTCGCAATAAAAAACGAACTCGCCGAAATATTTTATTATTACTCACCTTCTTATTTATCATAGCGGGTCTTGCTTATACCGCATATTGGTTCCTCGTCTTAAGGCACCATGAAACAACGGATAATGCCTATGTCACAGGCAATCAGATTTTAGTTATGCCACAAATTACGGGATCTGTTTCTACCGTTTTTGTAGATAACACGGATTACGTTAAAGCAGGTGAACCTTTAGTCCAATTAGATCCACGGGATGAAGAACTCGCATTAGATAAAGCCAAAACAGCATTAGCGAATAGCGTTCGCCAGATGCGTCAACAAATCATTAATGGTCGTCAATTAAAAGCCAATATCGTACTAAGAGAAACCGAACTGGTTAAATTACAAAACGATCTACGTCGCCGTGAAGTTTTAGGTGAGCGTAATGTGATTGGTAAAGAAGAACTCCAACATGCAAGAGAAGCCGTAGCAACAGCAAAAGCCGCATTAGATGTTGCTAAAGAGCAATATAACGCTAATCAAGCTATTGTTTTAAATACACCTATTGAACAGCAACCTTCTGTATTACAAGCTGCAACAGATGTCCGCAATGCATGGCTTGCACTGGAAAGAACAAAGATTCTCAGCCCAACTGATGGTTATATTTCTCGCCGTAGTGTACAAGTTGGTGCACAAGTCTCACCTGGTAAGCCACTTATGGCCGTTGTACCTGTTACAGGGATGTGGATTGATGCTAATTTCAAAGAAACGCAATTAGCGAATATGCGCATTGGACAATCCGCAAAAATCACCACTGATTTTTATGGTAAAAAAGTCGTTTACCATGGTACCGTGCAAGGTTTAGATATGGGAACTGGTAGTGCTTTTTCTTTATTACCTGCACAAAATGCTACAGGTAACTGGATAAAAGTCGTGCAACGTTTGCCTGTTCGCATTTCGCTTGATGAAAAAGAATTAGCCGATAAACCTTTACGTATTGGACTTTCAACAGAAGTTACCGTAGATACGATTAACCTTGATGGCAAAGTCTTATCACAACGTGAACGCAAATCACCTGCTTATCATACAGATACTCTCACCATTGATATGTCTGCAATTAATACACTGATCAATGAAATCATTGAACAAAATGCCGGACAATAATAAAGATGGGGTGTAAAGGTGATTAAAGAGCCATTACAAGGAGGAAAACTTGCCATAATGACCATCGCACTTGCGCTGGCAACTTTTATGCAAGTTCTCGATTCAACAATTGCTAACGTCGCAATTCCTACTATTGCAGGAAACTTAGGGGCTTCGAACTCTCAAGGTACTTGGGTCATTACCTCATTTGGTGTAGCGAATGCGATATCTATTCCTATCACAGGATGGCTTGCAAAACGCATTGGTGAAGTCCGCCTTTTTATGTGGTCAACGGCACTTTTCGCATTAACATCTTGGCTTTGTGGTATATCACAAAGTCTTGAAATGCTTATTTTTTTCCGTGTACTACAAGGTGTTGTTGCAGGACCATTAATTCCGTTGTCTCAAAGTTTATTACTTAATAACTATCCACCAGCTAAACGAAATATGGCATTAGCATTATGGTCAGTAACTATTGTTGTGGCTCCGATATTAGGGCCAATATTAGGTGGATATATTAGTGATAACTATCACTGGGGATGGATATTTTTTATCAACGTTCCTTTTGGTATTTTGATTATCATGTGCATATCAAATACCTTAGGTGATCGTGAAACAAAAACTGAAATTAAACCCATTGATACGATTGGACTTGCCCTCTTAGTTGTCGGTGTTGGTGCTTTGCAGATAATGCTTGACCAAGGAAAAGAGCTAGACTGGTTTAATTCTACCGAAATTATTGTTCTGACTATTATCGCAGCTATTGCCCTTACCTTCTTAATCGTTTGGGAGCTCACAGATGAACATCCAGTGATAGATCTTTCGCTCTTTAAGAGTCGCAATTTTACCATTGGCTGTTTAACGCTAAGTCTTGCTTATATGCTGTATTTCGGGACTATCGTTTTACTTCCCCTTCTTTTACAAGAAGTCTTTGGCTATACCGCAACATGGGCAGGCCTTGCGGCCGCATCCATTGGATTATTACCTTTAATTATCACACCAATTATTGGTAAATTTGGTGGCAAGGTTGATTTACGCTACATCATCAGCTTTAGCTTTATAATGTTCGCTGTCTGTTTTTACTGGCGAGCATATACCTTCGAGCCTGGAATGGATTTTGCTACTGTCGCATGGCCACAATTTTGGCAAGGTTTAGGTGTGGCATGTTTCTTTATGCCATTAACCACCATGACATTATCAGGCTTACCACCTGAAAAAATGGCTTCAGCTTCTAGTTTATCTAACTTTTTAAGAACGCTCGCAGGAGCTATTGGTGCTTCATTGACGACAACAATTTGGACTCAAAGAGAAGCGCTTCATCATGAAACATTTATTGAAAAGATAAATCTTCTAGATCCTGATTCTCAAATGACATTCCAGCAAATGAACGAGCTTGGCTTATCTAATGAGCAAACATCGGCTTATCTTGCTAAGACGATTACAGAACAAGGCCTCATTCTTTCTGCAAATGAAATTTTCTGGCTAGCAGCAGGGATATTCTTATTAATGCTTGTGGTTGTGTGGTTTGCAAAACCTCCTTTTTCACCAGGTAAATAGAAAGATCCATAAAATACAAATCCCGCTTAGCTGTAGAGTTAAGCGGGATTTTTTATTTATATTCTTATCTTTATATAAGAATATAAAAAGCGTGTTAACCTTGGTTTTGACGCCACCATTCAGCTAAAAGAACACCAGATGCTACAGAAACATTCAAACTTTCAACATGGCCTGTGCCACCAATATAAATGCTCATATCACCTTGATTTAAAGTTCCTTCACTTAAGCCTTCTTTCTCTTGGCCTAAGATAAGAACCATTTTTGCAGGTAACTGTGCTTTTGCTAATGGTACACTGCCTTTATGGCTTGAAGTGGTTACTAATGTGTAACCGGCCTTTTTGAATTGCTCTAAAGTTTGTGCAAA
This sequence comes from Proteus myxofaciens ATCC 19692, assembly GCF_001654855.1. Lineage (GTDB taxonomy): Bacteria > Pseudomonadota > Gammaproteobacteria > Enterobacterales > Enterobacteriaceae > Proteus > Proteus myxofaciens. The sequence goes on along the minus strand of NZ_LXEN01000123.1, from coordinate 3,325 downwards.
ATTATCTGCATCAATTCCTTGAATGTATTCAGCGCCACCTTCAGCAGTACGCACTGCTGCACCTGATTCTAAAACTGATGAATCGGGAGAGATAACACCACGAATACCAAAATGCGCACAACTGCGCATAATAGCACCCACGTTATGTGGATTTCCGACATCTTCTAAAGCCAGTACGCAATCCGCTTCAGGTGCATCTTTTAAATACGTTTGAGCATCATGCCCCATACGTTTTTTAATTAAAAAACATACGCCACCGTGGTGATCAGTACGCGCAGCTTTTACCATCTCTTCTTCTTCAACCACATGGTAAGCTTTACGATTTGCAGCCATCCATTTTAATGCATCACGAAAACGTGGTGTCGTTTCTTGTAAAAACCAAGCACGCACAATCGCATCAGGGCGATTTTTAAACATTGCCTGACAAGCATTTTCACCGTAAATACGCGTTTCTTCTAAACGCTGACGACGAAGTTGCTCTGGGTCTATTTGGCTTTTACCCGTGATACCATCATGTTCTTTTATGCCATCTTCACCAGGGCGTGAAATTGTTTTCCAAGGAGAAAAAGAGGTTTCTTCACTATCACGATTATGGCGAGAAGTATTTGTCTCATTACGATCACGTCCCGATGGCTTACCTGCACCACGCTCATCACGACGAGAAAATTTGTTATCACCGCGCTTATTATCACGATTTTTATCATCGCGTTTATTAGTACGGTTGTTATCACTACGACCATTTTCAGGGCGACGTGATGGTTTTTTGGGCTTATTGTCGGCGTTGTCCTCACTACGGACATACATTACTTTAACTTTGCCGTTTTTACCTTCATACGAATCGTTCATTTATCTCTCCAACTGCAATAGGGGCGCAGATTACCTGATAGTTTAGCAACTGTCACCGAGAGAATCACGAAAGGAATACAAAATATGAGTTTAATGAGGTAAATTATTTTTTATTTTCTACTCTATTTTTTATTTTTATGAAAATAAATAGAAAATACAACCTGTTAACCTATTTTATACAGCATATTCATTAAAAGATCTTTTCTAAATTCTTGATTAAAATTAGCTTGGCTATTTTTATCTCTCTTTTGGAAATCATTCACCGCCTTGAGCAGTGCTTGCGAAATAACCGGAGTTAAATCCTGTGTGTTTTTCTCATTATCACTCAATGCATTTAATGCTTTTTGAACTTGCTCAATATGGTAGAGTGTGAATAATCCACACCCATTAGGTACATTTTCTTGTAATTGCCCCCCAAAATCCGAGATAACATACCCATGACTCTTTAACTTTTCCTTTAATAAGGTGCGGTCATCATTGGGATTAGAGGAGCTATCAAGCTTAAGAGAATCACATAAAAAAATATTATTTTTATAAACAAAAAGAGAAACCCAGTGATTATTATTTACCAATATTGCGTAATTTTTAACTTGTTCACTTTTTTTATCTAATACAGCAACGTCTCTAAGAATATTTTCATAATTATCAGATTTATAAAAAAAAGGAGTTTTTTCACTTAATTTTTCAAGCCAATAACTGATTTCAGTTTGAGTAATATAACGACTTTTTTCAATTATACTTTCTGTTTCAGATGACAATATCAAAGTAAATAATTGTTCTTTTAAATTATTGTTAATATCTGAAATAAAAGGATTGTTATTATCAGCCACCGCACTAGCAATATCTTTCTCTGCAGCCATTGCGCTTAATAATGGACGATGTTTAAAAAATCCCTATCTTCTTTTGTATTTTCATCATAACAAGATGTAATATATTGAGAGATCGTCTCTTTTATATCGTTAGACAGACTAGGATAAAGTGAATATAACTGTGAAGTAGCATACTTACTTATTTCAATATCATGATGGAATGTAATATCAACTAACATATTTAAACCAAAAAGATAACCATTTTTTATTTCATCCTTTAAATTCGTTATATCTTTTTTTAACACATCACGACTGCTTAATGTTATATTTCCTTCTGATTTTATTTTATTTATATTTAAATTTTTATACAGATTACTTTCATAATATTTACTAGCTTCATTTTTAAATAATATATTATTCATAATTGCCCCGTAGATTAAATTTATTAAAAATAATCCTATTACTATCATGAAAAATAAACTTTCAAAAAAGTCACATTTAATATCTTAAATGCATATATTCATGATAATATTCACTTCTTTTTTATGACTTTTGGTTTATCAGCTATGCATGAAAATGCGGTTTCTAGGCTCCGTCAATATCGAGTCTCTATTTCTACACGCCCTTTTAAAGCAAGAGGCTTTCGTGTTAAACGTTGTCATTTTTGTCTATTACCTGAAAAACAATGCCTTTGCGATACCGTTGTTGCTCAATCCGCAAAAAGTCGTTTTTGTTTAATGATGTATGATACTGAGGTAATGAAGCCCAGTAATACAGGCAAATTGATAGCAGATGTGTTGCCCGATACTCTGGCTTTCTTGTGGTCTAGAACTCATCCTGAAAAAGCACTACTCGATGCTATTAACAATCCACAAAGACAAGCTTATGTTGTCTTTCCTGAAAGCTATGCATCTCCTGAGCGCACTGTTTATTATCAATTGCCAGCAAATAGTAAGCCCCCTCTTTTTATTATGTTAGATGGTACATGGACTGAAGCGAGAAAAATGTTTCGCAAAAGTCCTTATCTTGACGCATTGCCAATTTTCGCTATTAAAGAAGTATCTAAATGTGAGTACATACTCCGTCAAGCAGCGAGAGAAGAACAGCATTGTACTGCGGAAGTGGCTGCCTCTATTTTAGGAAATGTCGGTGATATAAATGCTTCTCAACAGCTTTTCTCTCATTTTAGTTACTTTCGTCAACAATATTTACTTGGAAAACCCGATAGACGTCAGGAAAAAGAATCTCAGATAAGCTACATTGAATAAAAGCGTTATAAACTCAGGAGTTAATATGAGCCAGAGAGGACTAGAAGCACTATTACGCCCAAAATCTATCGCCGTAATAGGGGCATCTGAAAAAAGTGGGAGTGCTGGGACTATTATGATGAAAAATCTACTTAATGGTGGATTTAATGGCCCTGTATTTCCTGTTAATCCCTCTCGTCGCTCTGTTTCTGGCGTGTTTGCCTATCCAACCCTCGATAAATTGCCGCAGGTTCCTGATTTAGCAATTATCTGCACTCACCATCAACGTAATTTAGAGATATTGAAGCAACTTGGTGAGTTAGGATGCCGAGCTGTGATTGTACTATCAGCACAACCTGAACAATCACAGGATATGAAATTATTATGTCAGCAATATCATATTCGTTTATTAGGCCCTAATAG
>NZ_LXEN01000122.1 GCF_001654855.1 Proteus myxofaciens ATCC 19692 | reverse complement strand
TGCAATTTTATTGCATTTAGAACATATCCAAGATGCAAGGCGTTTTATGTCGGCATCACGTAGCGCTTCTCGTAATAAACCAATTCTCGTCATTAAAAGTGGACGCTCTCAAAAAGCACAGCAATTATTAGGTGATACTCCTAGCTATGACGTCGCTTATGATGCAGCTTTTCAACGAGCAGGATTATTGCGAGTGCAAGATACTCATGAAATGTTTTCCGCTGTCGAAACACTCAGTCATATGACGCCATTAAAAGGGGAAAGATTGATGATAATGAGTAATGGCTCTGCACCTGCTGCCATGGCGCTTGACGAGTTATTTTTATATTCAGGCAAACTTGCTCAATTATCAGAAGAAACACAGCAAAAATTACAAGCTGTAGTGCAAGAGAAATCGCGTATCCGTAATCCGCTAAATTTAGGCGATGATGTAACAGTAGATAGTTATATTGCTGCACTAAATGACTTATTAGACAGTCATGATCATGATGCTTTGCTACTAATCCACACACCTAGTGCTATTGCGCCTAGTTTTGATACTGCAAAAAAAGTTATTGAAGCATTGAAAAATCATCCTAGAAAAAAATGGCTAACAATATTGACTAATTGGGGTGGTGAGTATTCTTCTCAACAATCACGAAAATTATTTAGTGAAGCAGGAATTCCAACTTACCGAACCCCTGAAGGTGCAGTAACAGCCTTTATGCATATGGTGGAATATCGTCGAAATCAAAAGCAATTAAAAGAAACACCTGCATTACCTCTTGAAGTGAAAATGAATACTCAGCAAGCACATCGCTATATTGAAAAGGCCCTAAGTAAGCAACAATATCGATTAGATACACACCAAGTACAACCTATAATGGAAGCCTATGGATTTAATACATTACCAACATGGATAGCACATAATGCAGAAGAAGCCGTTGGTATTGCTGAAAAAATTGGCTATCCCGTTGCATTAAAGCTTCGTTCTTCAGATATTCCTCATAAATCCGAAGTTCAGGGAGTTATGCTCTATCTACGAGATAAAAATGAAGTAGCATCAGCGGCTCATGCCATTATAGAACGAGTATCGGAACTTTATCCTCAAGCTAAAGTTCAGGGATTACTAGTACAAAGTATGGCTAACCGTGCAGGTTCACAAGAGCTACGTGTTGCTATTGAGCAAGACCCTATTTTTGGGCCACTAATATTACTCGGTGAAGGTGGGGTTGATTGGCAAATCGAAACAAAAGCAGCAGTAGCTTTACCTCCATTAAATATGGCATTGGCCCGATATCTTGTGATCAATGCAATAAAAAGTGGAAAAATTCAACCAAGAAGTGCGCTACAACCTCTCGATATATTGGGGTTAAGCCATTTTCTTGTTCAAGTATCTCACTTACTACTTAATTGCCCGCAGATTATCAGGCTTGATATTCATCCACTCCTTATCTCTGGTAACGACTTCACCTTACTTGATGTCGCAATGGAATTAGCCCCTTTGCAAGGCGATCCTCATCAAAGGCTTTCTATTCGCCCATACCCAAATGAATTAGAAGAAATCTTCTTTTTAAAAGATAACAATTCATGCTTTGTTCGCCCTATCCTGCCTGAAGATGAACCATTACTAAAAACATTTATTAATCAAGTCACAAAAGAAGATCTCTATTACCGTTACTTTAGTGAGATTAGTGAATTTACACATGATTCTCTCGCTAATATGACACAGATTGATTACGATCGAGAAATGGCTTTTGTTGCTATTCGTAATCCTGATACTTATCCAGAAATCATTGGTGTAACACGGGCAATGGCAGATCCTGATAACCAACAAGCAGAATTCGCTATCCTTGTTCGTTCTGATTTAAAAGGGAATACACTAGGTCACCAGTTAATGGTCAAACTAATTAACTACGCAAGAAAACAGGGTATAAAACATCTCACCGCGATCACAATGCCAGAGAACCGAAATATGATAAGTTTGGCAAAGAAACTTGATTTTTCTGTTGAAGTTCAACTTAATGAAGGCATTGTTAACCTAGATTTATACTTAGAACCTATCTAGTTAATATCACCCTTAACATACTCTATTTAAATGTGATTATTTACATATCTTGCCACAAATTAACAATATAAGATGATTTTATGCGTACATCCTATATAACTAATGTTATGATCAGCAGTTAAGTAATAATCTTTACCTGGACGATGGCTCCAACTGCCATCATAAACAAGAGAAATAAGCACTGTGATGTTGTCTAAACTAAAACTTGCTAAGCATCAACAACACCTTGCACAACTGCCTAAATTAGCTCAGTCAGTTGCTGATGTTGAAACGCTTTATCAGACGTCCGCGTTTCGCAGCACCTTATTGAAATATATTGCTCAAGCTAAAAAAGAGATAGTTATCCCAGCTCTTTATTTAGAGCATGATGAGGCGGGCGAAGAGCTACTTAATGCGCTTTATAGTGCGAAAGAGCAACGTCCTGAACTCTCAATTACCGTTATCGTTGATTGGCATCGCGCCCAACGTGGACGTATTGGTGTCTCTACAGATGCCACAAATGCAGATTGGTATTATCATGTTGCACAGCAACATCCTAATATTGAAGTACCTATTTACGGTATACCTGTTAATACACGTGAAGCATTAGGTGTATTGCATCTAAAAGGCTTTATCTTTGATGATACAGTTATTTATAGTGGAGCAAGTATCAATAATGTTTATCTGCATAAGCTAGATAAATATCGTTATGATAGATACCACATCATCCATAATGCTGCACTTGCTCATACTATGAAGCAGTTCATCTTATCCGACTTGTTACAGTCAGATGCTGTTCAGCGTCTCGATACAAAAGAAAGAGTACGTTGTGCTGAAATTAAAAATTATATTCGCCAATTTCGTTTTAATTTACGTACTCGTGATGGCTATGATGTAAAAGCTAACGCTTCAAATAAAGAATTAACCGTTACACCTTTAGTCGGTTTAGGTAAGAAAAATCTTTTAAATAAGACTATCTCTCACCTTATCGCAAGTACTGAAGAAAAATTAATTATCTGCACTCCTTATTTTAATTTACCTGCTATTCTTGTTCGTCAAATAAGTCATTTATTAAGAAATGGTAAAAAAGTAGAAATCATTATTGGTGATAAAACTGCCAATGATTTTTATATTCCACCTGAAGAGCCTTTTAGAATAATTGGTGCATTACCTTATCTTTATGAAATAAATCTTCGTAGATTTACACAACGTTTTCAACGTTTTATTGATAGTGAACAACTAATAGTAAGACTTTGGAAAGATGGTGATAATAGCTATCACTTGAAAGGTATGTGGGTTGATGATACTTGGCAATTGATTACCGGTAATAATCTAAATCCGCGTGCATGGGGATTAGATTTAGAAAATGCAATATTATTTCACGATCCGAATCATGAATTATATGAACAACGACATAAAGAATTAGACTGTATTCGCGAGCATACGGTCGTGGTTAATAATTACCAAGATTTGGAAAGTATCAAATTTTATCCAATTAAAGTGAAAAAACTCATTAAGAGATTACGTCGAATTCGCGTTGATAGGCTAATTAGCCGTATTCTTTAATGATGAGTTTACTAAAAACCTTACTTATTACTAAGTAAGGTTTTTTTATATCTAATGTTCACATTCAAGTTCTATACTTAAAAGATTATTTATTATCAATTAGGTTTTCACTTTTTATGAAATTAAAGCTTATTGGCTATTCCCTGATAATATTATCTTCATCAATCTTAACGGGTTGCCAATCATTCCATTTCGCTAATGATAATTGGCGAGGAAAAGATAAAGCTCAGCATTTTCTATTTTCAATGGCTTCATCAGCGGGTGCAAATGCTTATGCCGATCATCAGAATTATGGGCATAGAGAGAGCTTACTGATTGGCTTGAGCTTTTCTATTTCTTTAGGAGCAGCAAAAGAACTTTATGACAGCCGTCCTACTGGTACAGGATGGAGTTGGCATGATTTTGCTTACGATGTTGCGGGTGCATTATCAGGTACATTGCTTTATCAGCAATTAAAATAACTTGTTAATGAGTCAGTGGTTATATTTTTCTTTTTTTAATACTAT
>NZ_LXEN01000121.1 GCF_001654855.1 Proteus myxofaciens ATCC 19692 | reverse complement strand
TTTAGGTATAGCGCTTTCTACACCTAATAATGCTTCAGCAATATCATCTTCTTTTAATAAAGAAGAAAAAAACTATATTGCGACAAAAAAATCTAAAAAAATCATATATAACGGCTATGTTATAACTATGGACGAAAAATATGGTGATTTAGCTAATGGCGCTGTTCTTATTGAAAATGACACTATTATTGATGTCGGGGATATATCAAAATTTGCGCATCTAGATGCTGAACTCATTGATGCTGAAGGCGGTATAATTCTTCCTGGTATAATTGATAGCCATCGTCATACTTGGATGTCTCTTTTAAGAGGTATTTCTGCCGACATGTCACTGGCCGATTTTTTAAACTCAGTCTTCTATGGCATCGGTTCATTGATGGAAGCTGAAGATTTAAAGATGGCAACTTTAGTTGGCTCTTTAGAAGCACTTGATGCTGGAGTAACCACGATTTTAGATTGCTGTGACTGTGTTAATACCCCTCAGCATGCTGTAGCTGCTATTAGTTCTTTACGAGAATCAGGGATCAGGAGTATTTATGCATATGGAATGCAATCTTATGATTATAAAGGGAACGATAGATTTAAAGCACATTCACAACGTATTGAAACAGCAAAAGATATTTATCATAAATTTTATAAAAATAATAATACAATCAATAAAATGGGAATATTGCTGAGTGATTTTGGCACAGTTCCATTTGATAATACTCGTCGAGAAATTGAGCAAGCTAAAAAAATGGGGATTTTCATTGCTTCACATACAGGAGCCGCAGAAAAATCAATTTTATTAAAAGGATTGAATGAACTAAAACAAAACAATCTTCTCAATCCTGGTCATTTACATATTCACTGTACTTCTTTAGATCATAGTGAATGGGATATTTTATCTCAAACAGGGGGAAAAGTTTCCATTGCACCAGAAACTGAAATGCAAATGGGAATGGGAAGACCGCCTTTCCGTACAAGTATTAACCATGGATTTAAACCAGGATTAAGTACAGATATTGTTTGTGTCGGATCTGGTGATTTATTTTCACAAATGCGCTTAGGATTACAATTCCAACGTTGTATGGATAGTGAAGATACCGCTAATCGAACTGATAAAACAACCACCCATATTGATTTAAGTGTCAGAGATGCTTTAACTTGGGCGACTCAAGGGAGTGCTGAAGCATTAGGAATGGAAAAACAGATAGGAACACTGACACCAAATAAAAAAGCAGATATTATTATCGTATCTCAAAACAAAGCGTTTGTTCCTTCTAGTTATCCCGCTGGTTCAATAGTATTACAAACTACTGCTTCTGATGTTGATACTGTCATTATTAATGGTGAAATAAAGAAACGCTTTGGCAAATTACTTCATCATGATGTTGAAAAAATCAGAGTTGAAGCCACAGCAACATTAAAACGCATCCAAGAAAAAGCAAAAAGTATTCCTCATGTTTCACCTAAGGATATTGCTCAATTTTTTGATATGGCTCAAGATCAAGCAAGGGAAAACTTTGCTCAAGCTTATAGAAAATAAACTATTTGATATTAATAAAAAGCCTACAAATAAAATTTGTAGGCTTTAGTATCAAAACAAATAAGGAAAATATCAATTACTGTTTTGCAATAATCTGATTATCATCTAAATCCAAGATAACCTCTTTACCTGGGATTAGTTTGCCAGACAAGATATCTTGCGCTAATGGATTTTCGACTTCTTGTTGTATTGCACGTTTCAATGGACGAGCACCATAAATTGGATCAAATCCAACTTCACTTAGTTTTTCTAACGCAGCACCTGTGATTGTCACATGGTAGCCTCGCTCTTCTAGACGTTGATACAATCTACGTAACTGAATTTGCGCAATCGCAGCAATATTTTCTTTACCTAATGGATGGAAGACAACAACTTCATCTATACGGTTGATAAATTCAGGTCTGAAATGGTGACCGACAACATCCATCACAATAGTTTTCATTTCTGGATAATCTAGTGTACCAAAACGTTCTTGAATTAAATCAGAACCTAAGTTTGACGTCATAATCACAACAGTATTACGAAAATCAACTGTTCTACCTTGTCCATCAGTTAAACGACCATCGTCTAACACTTGTAATAAAATATTGAAAACATCAGGATGCGCCTTTTCAACCTCATCAAGTAAAATAACAGAATAAGGGCGACGACGAACAGCTTCGGTTAAATATCCACCTTCCTCATATCCAACATATCCTGGAGGTGCACCGACTAAACGAGAAACGGAGTGTTTTTCCATAAACTCTGACATATCGATACGAACCATTGCATCATCACTATCAAACAAGAAATTTGCTAACGCTTTACATAACTCAGTTTTACCAACCCCTGTTGGTCCTAAGAATAGGAATGAACCAATTGGGCGATTTGGATCAGATAATCCAGCGCGGCTACGGCGAATAGCATTCGATACTGCCGTTACGGCTTCTGATTGTCCAATGACTCGTCTATGTAATTCTTGTTCCATTCTCAGAAGTTTATCACGCTCACCTTCTAGCATTCTTGAAACAGGGATCCCTGTCCAACGCGCTAAAATTTCAGCGATTTCAGCATCTGTTACTTTATTCCGTAACAGTTTCATATGCTTATCTTCTGTTTTATTTGCTTCTGCTAGTTGTTTTTCTAAAACAGGTATATCACCGTATTGAAGCTCTGACATTTTAGCCAGGTCACCATTACGACGAGCCTGTTCTAAAGCAATACGTGCTTCTTCCAGTTTAGTTTTAATATGCTGAGTTCCAGTGAGCTCTGCCTTTTCAGCTTTCCATTCTTCTTCTAACGCTGAATATTCTTTCTCTTTTTCTGTTAATTCTTCGTTTAGCATTTCTAAACGTTTTTTACTCGCATCATCAGACTCTTTTTGTAAGGCTTGTTGCTCTAATTTAAGCTGAATAATACGACGGTCTAATCTATCTAATGCCTCTGGTTTTGAATCCATTTGCATACGCAGACTTGCACCCGCTTCATCAATTAAGTCAATCGCTTTATCTGGTAACATACGATCAGAAATATAGCGGTGTGACAATGTTGCGGCTGCGACAATTGCAGGGTCAGTAATTTGTACATGGTGATGAAGTTCATAACGCTCTTTCAGACCACGTAAAATAGCAATGGTATCTTCAACTGTCGGTTCTGCAACATACACTTTTTGGAAGCGACGCTCTAAAGCTGCGTCTTTTTCTATATATTGACGATATTCATCAAGTGTCGTCGCACCCACACAGTGTAATTCACCACGTGCTAACGCAGGTTTTAACATATTACCTGCATCCATAGCACCGTCAGCTTTACCTGCACCTACCATGGTGTGCAATTCGTCGATAAACAGGATTACATTACCTTCCTGTTTTGCTAAATCATTTAAAACACCTTTTAAACGCTCTTCAAACTCACCGCGGTATTTTGCACCAGCGAGTAAAGACCCCATATCAAGAGACAGAACACGTTTATTTTTTAAACCTTCAGGCACTTCGCCATTCACGATACGTTGTGCTAGTCCTTCAACGATTGCTGTTTTACCAACACCAGGTTCACCAATTAGCACTGGGTTATTTTTAGTACGGCGTTGTAATACTTGAATCGTTCTTCTGATTTCTTCATCACGGCCGATAACAGGGTCGAGCTTGCCTTGCTCTGCTCTTTCTGTTAAATCCACAGTATATTTTTTCAATGCTTGACGCTGGTCTTCTGCATTTTGATCGTTCACTGTTTCTCCACCACGTATTTTATCAATCGCTAATTCAATACTTGCTTTATTGGCACCTGCCGCTTTTAACATATCAGCGACTTGACCACCCGTTTCCATTGCAGCTAAAAGAAAAAGTTCTGATGAAATAAATTCATCACCTTTTTTCTGCGCTAACTTATCGCACAGGTTAAGATGTTTGATTAAATCATTTGAAGGATGGATATCACCACCAGCACCTTCAACTTTAGGTAAGCGAGCTAATGCTTCATTAATTCGTTCATTAAACTGCGAAGCATTAACACCTGTTGATGTTAACAAAGGGCGAATTGAGCCACCTTGTTGATTATATAACGCACTCAGTAAATGTATGGGTTCTATAAATTGATTATCGTTCCCAAGTGCCAATGACTGGGCGTCTGCGAGAGCTTGTTGGAATTTATTGGTTAATTTTTCCAGACGCATAACACCTCCAAGTAAAATTCATATTAAAATTCGTAACTGGAGAATAGATGAGGTCATATTGACAATATTCAAGCTCAAAATAAAAATTTTGAGCAAAAATATTTATCAACATTTAAGATAGGTAAGAATAATCGTTGGAAAGAGTTTATTTAATCCAGATTAATGATGCCATTCGCCCTGTTTTTTGTTCACGTCGATAAGAAAAAAAACGTGCGCTTTCAGTTACAGTACAAAAATCACCACCATAAATTTGTGTTACACCGCTTTCCACTAAGATTATTCTCGCTAACATATAAATATTAGCTAAGTATTTATCTTTGTGGGAAATAAATGCTGAATTAAATGCACTATTTTTTTCAATAAAAGCTTGGCGAACCTCTGGACCCACTTCAAATGCACTAGGACCTATAGCAGGACCTAACCATGCCATAATTTGGCTTCTAGGTGCTTTAAATTGAGCCAGTGTACTTTCTAAAACGCCTTGGTAAAGCCCTCGCCACCCCCCATGAGCCGCGCCAACTTCTTGACCGTCAACTGTTGTCAATAATACCGGAAGACAATCTGCTGTCATAATTGCGCACACTTTCTTAGCGGTCGCGCTATACAAAGCATCACCAGTAATAGATTGATTTTCCTGATGGCTCAAAGTAATAACATCAGTTCCATGAACTTGCTCTAGCCATAATGGCATTTCGGGTAATTGAGCATATTCACAAAGAAGTCGCCTATTTTCTTCAACACAAGCACGCTCATCACCGACATGAGCGCCTAAATTAAAGCTATCGTAAGGAGATAAACTTATCCCGCCTATTCTTAGCGTACTGCATGCACCAATATTTTTAGGTTGAGGCCAATCAGGAAAAATCAATGAGTTCATTTACCAATCCATTTCGTCTTTAAACTGTTCAGCATCTTCTTTTAATACAGCAATCAATTTCACCATATCATCAGGGAGTGGTGCATGCCATTCCATCTCAATTCCAGTGATTGGATGATAAAGACGTAACATAGTGGCATGTAACGCTTGTCTATCAAACGAACGTAATGTTTCACGGAATTCTTCTGATGCACCTTTTAATGGTCTAGGTCTGCCACCATAAAGTTGATCGCCAATTAAAGGGTGATGAATATGCGCCATATGGACACGAATTTGATGAGTACGTCCTGTTTCTAAACGCAAACGTAAGCGAGTATGAGCTCGAAAATGTTCCATTACGCGATAATGCGTTACTGCTGGTTTTCCCATAGGGTGTACAGCCATATGCGTCCGCTTAGTGGGATGTCTTGAAATAGGCTCATTAACAATACCACCTGCGGTCATTTGCCCTATCGCTACTGCTTCATATTCGCGAGTGATTTCACGACGTTGTAAAGCATCTACTAAATGCGTTTGTGCAGGAACTGTTTTTGCAACAACCATTAAACCTGTTGTATCTTTATCTAAACGGTGGACAATACCTGCTCTTGGCACATTAACAATTTCTGGATAACGATAAAGTAATGCATTTAAGACGGTGCCATCAGGATTACCTGCACCGGGATGAACAACAAGATCTCTTGGTTTATTGATAACTAAAATATCGTCATCTTCATAAACGATATTTAACGGAATATTCTGAGGTTCCCAACGAGCATCCTCTTCAATAAGTGCATCAACTTCAATTTTTTCACCGCCAAGCATTTTTTCTTTTGGCTTATTGATGATTTTATCGTTAACCTGCACTCTATTGTCTAAGATCCACTCTTTTATGCGTGATCTTGAATAATCAGGGAACAATTCGGCCAAAGCCTGATCTAAGCGTTGACCCAGCTGTGAATCTGCGACTGTAGCATTAAGTCGTATTTGTTGAGACATAAATAGTTTCTATATTAAGTTAGTGTTTTGACGGCACAGCCGTTTCATTTAAAATGAGTTATAGTGTAACCGATTTAAGGGGAGTTTCACGGAAAGACTCCCCAAACCTATTCAGAGGATAATCAATACGTGATGAGACGCATTAAATACCTGGTGGCTGCGGCCACTTTAAGCCTGTTACTTGCTGGCTGTTCTAGTTCAGACAAAGACGCGAACGCTGACATGTCGCCTTCTGAGCTTTATTCCGCTAGCCAGGAAAAATTGCTAGATGGCAATTATGGAGCGGCTATCAAACAATTAGAGTCTCTCGATAATCGCTATCCTTTTGGGCCATACTCGCAACAAGTCCAGCTTGACTTGATTTATGCTTATTATAAATCAGCAGAACTTCCAATGGCGATTTCTGCTATTGACCGTTTTATGCGTTTAAACCCAACACACCCGAATATTGACTATGTTCTCTATATGCGCGGGCTTTCTGCTCAAGCATTAGATGATAGTGCATTACAAGGGTTCTTTGGTGTAGATCGCTCAGACCGTGATCCTCAGCATGCCATTGTTGCATTCAAAGATTTCAGTCAATTAGTTCGCTATTATCCTGATAGTCTTTATACACCGGATGCAACAAAGCGTCTTATTTTTCTTAAAAATCGTTTAGCGAAATACGATCTTTCAGTTGCGAAATTCTATACCAAACGTGGTGCTTATGTCGCGGTTATTAATAGAGTTGAGCAAATGATGCGTGATTATCCAGATACAGAGGCAACACGCCAAGCGCTAAAATATATGGAAAATGCGTATAAAGAGTTAGGATTAATAAAAGAAGCCGATAAAGTTGCTTCTCTTATTGCAGCAAATCCAGCTTAATTAAGACATATCCATTAAAAACAGCAGCGTAAAGCTGCTGTTTTTTTTATTCTTTTCGATGATAGTTTTGTTTATTCTTAACCCAAAATAGACAAAAGACATTTCGTTTTTCATCAGTCCAACCTTTCTAATATGACTGAAGCGTTGCAACATAACAAGCGCTCTTTTTCAGCTATTTATCATTTGTCACGTTTCTATTACTTGTTACACAGATATCTAACAAAAAGTGATTTAGATCACTTTTTTAATTGTGTATCGCGATATTCTGAACTCATCAAAGACGGAGTAATTAAGAGGTAACTATATGATTATAAATATTACTAGTAAACAAATGGACATTACCCCAGCACTACGTGAGCATATTGAAAGCCGTCTAACAAAACTGAATAAATGGCAGGTAAATTTAATTAATCCTCATATTATTCTGACAAAAGATCCTAAAGGTTTTAGTGTTGATGCAAATATTCACACGCCTAATGGACAACTGGTTGCAACTGCACAACATACAGATATGTATACTGCAATTAATGAATTATTAGCTAAACTAGGACGCCAATTAAATAAAGTTCAGCATAAAAATGAATCACGACGTGCAGTAAGTAGCCTGAAAGAAGAAAATTTACTTGTCGATGAAATATAAATAGCAATATTAAATTATAAATTAGAATAAAATACTGACTCAAACGCCTCTGCGCATCCTTAGTGATGCGCTTTTTCTGCTATTTTTCTTGACTCTATTAGCTTCATCATGTTTGATAGATATATGTTAATTAATTTATCAAACAATATAATGATTATTCGTCTTTTTTTGTCTTTCTTCTTTTTCTTTTTACTCTTTCACTAAGAGGCTTTTGTCATTTCAGAAAGAAAAAAAAGAACGACAATAGCCTCCCAATACGGAGGCTTTTTTATTTATGATGTTATGATGCGATGCTATAGGGCTTAAACATGGAAAAACTCGATTTATTGGCAATCAGAGATAAAATTACTGCTCTCGATTCTCAATTACTGACATTATTAGCGAATAGACGCCAATTATCAGCTGATGTTGCACAATTTAAATTGAATACTCATCGCCCTATAAGAGATAAAAATCGTGAGCGTGAATTACTTGATTTACTTATTGAGAAAGGTAAAAAAGAAGGATTAGATGGATTTTATATCAGTCGTATCTTTCAAATGATTATTGAAGATTCAGTGCTAACACAACAGGCTATTTTGCAACAACATCTTAATGAAATTCCTAATAAATCTGCAAGGATCGCGTATTTAGGACCAAAAGGTTCATATTCTCATATTGCTTCTCGTCAATATGCGGCTCGTCATTTTGATACCATCGTCGATTGCGCCTGTCAAAAATTTGATGATATTTTTACGCTAGTGGAAACAGGACAAGCTGATTATGGATTATTGCCGATAGAAAATACCAGTTCTGGCGCAATTAATGATGTTTATGATTTACTGCAAACAACATCACTATCAATTGTCGGAGAAATCAAAATTCCGATAAATCATGCCCTTTTAGTCAGTACAGAAAGTACAATAGAACAACTGCAAACAATATATAGCCACCCTCAACCTTTTCAACAATGTAGCCATTATTTAAACCTATATCCGCATTGGAAAATTAAATATTGCGAAAGCACAGCGGCTGCAATGGAAAAAGTCGCTCTAGAGAATTCTCCACATATTGCAGCGATTGGTAGTGAGGCTGGTGGCCTATTATACGGATTACAACCTTTAGCAAATAACCTCGCTAATCAGCAAATTAACGTGACTCGTTTTATTATAATCGCACGCAAGGCAATTGATGTATCAGATCAAGTACCAGCCAAAACGACATTCTTAATGGCAACAGGACAGCAAGCAGGTGCATTAGTTGATGCGTTAGTTATTCTCAAACAGTACGATATTATTATGACTAAATTAGAATCTCGTCCTATTAATGGCACCCCTTGGGAAGAGATGTTTTATATTGATGTTCAAGCTAATTTACGCGATATCAATATGCAAAAAGCATTACATGATTTATCACAAACAACACGTTCATTAAAAATATTAGGTTGCTATCCTTCTGAAAATATTGTTCCTGTTGAATTAAAATAAATTTATATTAGATATCACAAGTAAAAAAGTTTCATGCTTTTTTATTTGTGATTATTTTAATCAGCTATAAGAATAACATTATCATTTAACTATTTAATTAGACATACAAATAAAATCATATAGATATATTACAATCCTATTAAAAATAAATCTTTAATTGGCTTTTTTTTAGTATAAATTAACTATTGCATTAATTACTTTTTATGGCGGCTTGATAAATAATTTCAAAACACAAATATAAAAAGGAAAGTAATATGAAAAAAATTATCTATTCTATATTAGCTTCTCTACTATTCTCTTTTTCATTGAATGTTTATTCTGAAAATATCACTCATCATAAGAATGTAATGGTGTCGATAAATAAACTCCATTGTACAGTCACTCCTTGTCCTGATACTAAGGATTATTAAGTTATTTTAAAAAAAGGTATTTATATGATTAAATTGTTTATTCTAACGATTTCTATATTATTTAGTACTTATACATTCTCTTTTTCAGAAAGTTGTTCTGATAAAAATATATTATATTCATACAAATCTAATAAAATGGATTTTGCCCATTGTGTTTGGCCACCTTGTGATGATGAAATCTAATTTATTTTAAATATAAAAAATCAGTCATAAATAATATGACTGATTTTTATTTCTATATCCAAATTATATTAGTCTCTTTTTAGATTCTACTGTCATTTGCTTTTTGCAATAATACGCCACTTTCTTTCATAAACTGTGAAGCATAATCACCAAACCACTCACTAACATTATTAAATGAGTTAATAAATTCATCCTTAGCATTAATATCAAGCAACGTAATTGCTTCACCTAAAGAATGATGATAACGGCGGATTAGCTCAATATTTTCTTGTGATGAGAAAATAATATCTGCATAAAGCTGAGGGTCTTGAGCAAATAAGCGACCTATCATTGCCAATTCTAATCGATAAATCGGTGATGATAATCTTAATAAGCTGGCCAGATCGACATTCTCTTTTGATAAATGCTGTCCATAAGCAAATGTTGAAAAATGTCGAAGCGCTTGAATAAAGCTCATATTTTTATCATGCTCTTCTGGCTTTATCGCTTCAATACGAGCGCCCCAAACCATTAATTGCTCTAATAGCCATTCAAAATCTTGATGAAAGCGCCCTTCACAGTAAGCAACAACCTGTTTCGCTAAACTAGGCACATCAGGACCAAACATAGGATGAAGACCTAATACAGGGCCATTATGCACTTTTAACATAGCCTCTAGCGGTGCTTTTTTTATCGATGCAAAATCAACTAATAGACATTGTTTAGGCAAAGGTGGTAATTGATTAATAACTTCAACGGTTAAATGAATAGGCACACTAATAATCACCATACCCGCATCAGAAAAAATTAATGGTGATTTAGTTTGCCATTCATCCGCTTCTAATGTTTCAACCTGATAGCCAGAAAGTGTAAATAAACGAGAAAACAGTTTACCCATTTTCCCTTCGCCACCAATGATAACAATCTTACCTAATTGAGGATTCAGTGTTTTAAATCCTTTATCATTTTCTTTGGTATAAGATTCTCGCATTACACGGCGTAGTACATCTTCAATTAAGTCTGGTGAAATTCCCATTTTTTGGGCTTCATTACGACGAGATGCAAGCATAGAGGCTTCTCTATCAGGTGCATAGATAGGTAATCCATGTCGGTTTTTGACTTCACCGACTTCAGCCACCAACTCCATTCTTTTCGCAAGTAAAGAGAGGAGTGATTTATCAACTTGGTCAATCTGCTCTCTTAAACTTTGTAATTCTTCAGCCATTAAAGCGTGCCTCTTTTATTTATCTAGCTGACTTGTTTTAATTGCTCTTCACGCTGAGACAACAGCGGTGATAGTTGTTGATGAAGATTTCTTAATACCGCTTCTGTTGTTTCCCAGCTAATACATGCATCAGTAACTGAAACACCATACTTCATTTCACTACGTGGCTGCTCTGAAGATTGATTACCTTCATTAATATGGCTCTCTAGCATAATTCCGGTGATAGATTCATTACCATTAGCAATTTGTTCAATAACAGAATCGACAACAACAGATTGACGACGAAAATCTTTATTTGAATTACCATGGCTACAGTCAATCATTAATGACGGTGTTAGTCCTGCTTTTAGCATATGCTCTTCGCATAGTGCAACATCTTGGGCATGGTAATTAGGTGTTTTACCACCACGTAAAATAACATGACCATCAGGATTACCTTGTGTTTGTAATAAACACACTTGCCCTGACTGATTAATGCCCATAAAGCGGTGTGGCATGGAAGCTGCTTTCATCGCATTAATCGCTGTATCTAAATTACCATCAGTCCCATTTTTAAAACCAACAGGCATTGAAAGCCCTGATGCCATTTCACGATGTGTTTGTGATTCAGTTGTTCTTGCACCAATAGCAGACCAGCTAAATAAATCACCCAAATATTGTGGGTTATTAGGATCTAAAGCCTCGGTTGCTAAAGGTAAACCTAATTGCACTAATTGAGTTAATAAATTGCGTGCAATGTGTAAGCCTTTTTCCATTTCAAAGCTACCATCCATAAATGGATCACTGATTAATCCTTTCCAACCTACAGTTGTACGAGGTTTTTCAAAATAGACACGCATCACAATATACAGACTATCACTTAGCTCAGAAGCGAGTTCTTTAAGACGCTTAGCATAATCTAATGCCATATCAACGTCATGAATAGAACAAGGTCCACATACTACAAGTAAGCGAGGATCGCGACGTTGAACAATTTGAGAGATTGTTTGACGTGATTGAGAAATAGCATGCAGATCATCATGACTCAAAGGGTATTTTTGTTTTAACTCTTCAGGAGTAATTAATACCAGCTCTTCACTGATATTCACGTTATTGAGTGCATCTTTTTGCATGATCATAATTTTACCTTTTATCTCTGTATTGTGATTTTGTGCGTCTAAAAGATAAGATAACACGCAATGTAAAGAAATCAATCCATATTTTCACTTAAACAGATAAAAACGTAAACATATAATTACACCTGCAATCCAATTTAAAAATAACCATTAATAATCAACAAGTTTAATGCCAATGTGAATTAAAAATTTATGTGATACAACCTATATTAAAATATAAAAATGTAAATATTTAATTACAGTATTAATAGTAAAAGAATTATGCTGATAAAAAAGAAAATAGCAGAAAGTGATGGGAATAAAAAACGATAGATACTTATAAAAAAGGCCAGCTAATCGCTGGCCTTTTAACAATAACTTTCGGATGTGCGAAAGCGTATTATTTAGCGTTAAGACGCTCTTTAATACGTGCAGCCTTACCAGAACGCTCACGCAGGTAGTACAGTTTAGCTTGGCGAACCGCACCACGACGTTTAACAGTGATGCTGTCTACGACTGGGGAGTGAGTTTGGAATACACGCTCAACACCTTCGCCATTAGAAATTTTACGAACAGTGAATGCAGAATGCAGACCGCGGTTACGAATAGCGATAACCACGCCCTCGAATGCCTGCAGACGTTTTTTAGAACCTTCAACAACCCATACTTTAACTTCTACTGAGTCACCTGGACGGAATGAAGGAATATCCTGCTTCATCTGTTCTTGTTCGATTTGTTTAATAATATTGCTCATAATAACTCTCTTACCCTAGGTAAACTGATATTAACGACACTTAGTGTCAGACTTACTTTGCTGTTCTTCTTGCAGATATTCCTGTTGGAACTCTGTTAACAGCACTCTTTGCTCGTCAGTCAGAGCTAGGCTTTCCAGAAGCTCAGGTCTTCTTAGCCAGGTTCGGCCTAGTGATTGTTTCATACGCCAGCGATTGATATGTGCATGATTGCCTGACAGTAATACTGCTGGCACTTCCATATCATCTAATACCTCTGGGCGAGTATAGTGAGGGTGATCCAGTAGACCTTCAGCAAAAGAATCTTCTTTCGCAGAAGACGCATGTCCAAGAACACCTGGAACAAAGCGGGCTACTGCATCAATCATTATCATGGCGGGAAGTTCTCCACCACTTAATACATAATCACCAACAGACCATTCTTCATCAATTTCAGTCTGAATGACCCGCTCATCTATACCTTCATACCGACCACAAACAAGAATTAACTTCTCATTGGTCGCCAGCTCGCAAACCCCTTGTTGATCAAGTTTGCGTCCCTGAGGTGATAAATAAATCACCTTTGTACCATCACCTGCCGCAGCTTTCGCTTGATGAATAGCATCCCTTAAAGGCTGAACCATCATCAACATACCAGGACCACCGCCATAAGGACGATCATCTACAGTATGATGTTTGTCATAAGTGAAATCTCGGGGAGACCAATATTCCACATTAAGCAAACCTTGCTTCACTGCCCGACCAGTTACCCCATACTCGGTTATAGAGCGGAACATTTCAGGAAATAGGCTAATTACCCCAATCCACATTTTCGTGTCCCACTATTGAGAACCGTTAACCGGAGAATCTAAAAACCAGGATCCCAATCAACGATAATTTTTCTCGCTGAGAGATCGACTTTTTTGATAACCTGCCCATCAAGAAACGGAACTAACCGTTCCCCGATACCGAATGCATCTTTCAGATTTGCTTTAATGACTAAAACATCATTCGAGCCCGTTTCCATCATGTCAGTAACGACACCTAAATCGTAGCCCTTGTCTGTTTCTACATGACAACCCATTAAGTCTTTCCAGTAATACTCACCTTCAAGTTCAGGAAGTTGTGATGTATTTACGACAATTTCAAAATTAGTCAAAATATTTGCAGCATCTCTGTCGTCAACACCTTTTAGTTTGACGATAATATCTTGATTGTGGTGTTTCCAACTTTCCAGCTCTATGATTTCCCATACGCCATGTCGTTGAATAAACCACGGTTGATATTCAAAGATATTTTCGGCACGCTCGGTGGAAGAAAAAACTCTGAGCCAACCACGGATACCGTAAGGTGAGCCCAACTTACCCATAACAATAGGTTCTACAGGCTCTTTTAAGGTTTTTTGTTCGCTCATTGTTACCACCGCGACAGATTAAGCGCTTTTCTTAGCTGATTTGATCAGGCCAGCAACACGTTCTGAAACAGTTGCACCTTGACCAACCCAATGTTCAACACGGTCTAAATCTAAGCGTAATGCTTCTGCTTGACCAGTTGCCAGTGGGTTATAAAAACCAACACGTTCAATAAAACGACCATCACGCGCATTGCGGCTATCGGTCACTACTACTTGGTAAAACGGACGCTTTTTTGCGCCGCCACGAGCTAAACGAATTGTTACCATAACATCCTCATTAGTTAATAAAACAACCAGACCCCATCGAGGAATGGCGTCCGGTTGTCATATAAAAAGCCCGAAAAGTTTACTTACTTTGGCGAAAAAAGCAATCCAAAGCGTGTTTTTTTTCAGTCTTTTTGATTTTAGCGGCCTGGAAATCCTGGTGGCATCATACCTTTCATGCCACGCATCATCTTAGCCATACCGCCCTTTTTCATCTTTTTCATCATACGTTGCATATCATCAAACTGCTTTAATAGACGATTAACGTCTTGCACTTGTGTTCCTGAGCCTTGTGCAATACGACGCTTGCGGGAACCTTTGATGATTTCTGGTTTAATGCGCTCTTTCTTAGTCATGGAGTTTATCATTGCCTCCATTTTAACTAAAACAGAGTCATCCATTTGCGATTTTACAGCATCAGGAACCTGCGACATACCTGGCATTTTACTTAACATACTTGCCATGCCACCCATATTTCGCATCTGTTTTAATTGATCTAAAAAGTCATTGAGATCAAACCCACTGCCTTTTTTCAGTTTTGTCGCTAATTTTTCGGCCTGTTCTCTGTCAACTTTGCTTTCGATATCTTCAATTAACGAAAGAACATCACCCATACCCAAAATACGAGATGCGATACGATCAGGATGGAAAGGCTCTAAAGCTTCTGTTTTCTCACCAACACCAAGGAACTTGATGGGTTTTCCTGTAATATGGCGAATAGATAGTGCAGCACCACCACGAGCATCGCCATCTACTTTGGTCAATACAACACCCGTTAATGGCAAAGCTTCATTAAATGCTTTTGCTGTATTTGCAGCATCTTGCCCTGTCATGGCATCAACAACAAATAATGTTTCAACAGGATTGATAACTTTATGAAGCTGTTGGATTTCTTCCATCATGCTTTCATCAACGTGTAAGCGACCCGCGGTATCGACTAGCAAGACATCATAAAACTGCAGTTGTGCGTGCTTTAATGCGTTATTCGCAATGGTAACAGGGTTTTCTTGCGTTGTTGATGGAAAAAAGTCAATGCCAACAGTTTCTGCCAATGTTTCAAGCTGTTTAATTGCAGCAGGACGATAAACGTCAGCAGAAACAACAAGAACTTTCTTCTTCTTTTTCTCTTTTAAAAATTTACCTAGTTTTGCAACACTGGTCGTTTTACCAGCACCTTGCAAACCTGCCATTAATACAACAGCAGGTGGTTGCGCTGAGAGATCTAAATCTGTATTGACCTCTCCCATTGCACTAACCAATTCATTTTGAACAATTTTTACAAATTCCTGACCTGGTGTCAGGCTTTTATTTACTTCATGGCCTACAGCACTTTCTTTTACCCGTGCAATAAAGTCACGAACAACAGGTAATGCAACATCGGCCTCAAGTAACGCCATACGCACTTCACGTAGCGTTTCTTTGATGTTGTCTTCAGTCAATCGTCCTCGACCACTGATATTGCGCAATGTGCGCGATAGTCTGTCACTTAAATTCTCAAACATTGTCTTAGCTCAGTGTTAAAGTTGGGCTTATTTGTCATGTATACTGTCGATTATATCACGATGACACGGAGATCTCTTCATAGAGATTTAAGCTTAATAATTTCAATTGTTGGAGCCGTATGCTCCTAGCGCTATACTATGAAGTTATTCAAACAATATATGTAAGCGAAACTATGCCCGTTATATCAATCTCTATCGTTGCTGTCTGCGCTTATTTACTCAGTCTGGTACTTATTATTCCCAGTCTGTTGAGAAAAGAGCAGAATGGATACCGCGGATTAGCGTTACTCTTTGCGGTAATCGCTCTTGTTGCACATGCAATCTCATTAAAATTTCTTATTTTCCGCCCTCATAGCGGACAAAATTTGTCGCTTATTAATTTGGGCGCTATCGTTAGCCTTATGATGTGTACCATTATGACAATTGTCGCCTCTCGTGGTCGCGCATGGTATTTACTCCCTATCGTTTATTGTTTTGCGATAGTCAATCTGGTCATTGCCGCACTTATGCCTGGTGAGTTTGTCACCCACCTTGAAAGTAGCTCTGCTTTATTTGTCCATATAGGATTAGCTCTATTAAGCTATGCGACACTGCTAATTGCTGCTTTATATGCACTACAACTTAGCTGGCTCGACTATCAGTTAAAAAATAAGAAGCTAAAATTCTCACCACAAATGCCCCCATTAATGTCAATTGAGCGTAAAATGTTTCATATCACTCAAGTCGGTGTGGTATTACTGACATTAACGCTATGCACAGGTTTGGTGTATATGGATAATATTTTTGGTAAAGAAAATATCCATAAATCTATTTTTTCTATTATTGCCTGGTTTGTCTATGTCATTTTATTATGGGGACATTACCGCGAAGGCTGGAGAGGTAAAAAGGTGATTATTTTTAACCTCATCGGCGCTATTATTTTGACATTAGCGTTTTTTGGTAATCGCTTATTACAAGAGCTAATGATCAATTAATTTTTATTTTAAATAAGCACAAGGATCTTAACTTTGGAGCATGTCTCAACAACAACGCTCATTATCATATTAATCTGTATGATTATTGCCTCAGCCTATTTTTCAGGGACTGAAACTAGCATGATGACGATAAATCGTTATCGCCTTAGACACGCAGCAAAACAAGGTAACAGCTCTGCTAGACGCGTAGAAAAACTATTACAAAGACCAGATAGATTAATCAGCTTAGTGCTTATCGGTAATAATCTAATTAATATTCTTGCCTCTTCACTAGCAACTATTGTTGGTATGCGTTTATATGGTAATGCTGGTGTTGCCATAGCAACAGGGGTACTCACATTTGTCATTCTTATTTTTGCAGAGGTTTTACCCAAATCTATCGCTGCGCTTTATCCTGAAAAGGTTGCATATCCAAGTAGTTTTTTGCTTTCACCTTTACAAATTTTGATGTTACCTATTGTTTGGTTTTTTAATAAAATCACATTAATTTTAATGCGAATATTCGGTATTAAATCACCAATAATACAAGGTAATGCTGTTTCAAAAGAAGAGTTAAGAACAATCGTAAATGAGTCTAGATCTAAGCTTTCGCAGCGTAATCAAAATATGTTGCTCTCTATTCTAGATTTAGAGAAAGTCACTATTGGCGATATTATGGTACCTAGAAACGAAATATTTGGTATTGATGTCAATGATGACTGGAAATCAATTGTAAGACAGTTAACCCATTCACCTCATGGTCGTATTGTGCTTTATCGAGATACGCTTGATGATATTATAGGAATGCTACGGGCTAGAGAAGCATACCGATTAATGACAGAGAAAAAAGAATTTACAAAGCAAATTCTAATGAAAGCTGCGGATAAAGTGTATTTTATTCCTGAAAGTACACCACTCAATCTACAATTAGTTAATTTTCAACGAAATAATGAAAAAGCAGGTATTGTGGTTGATGAATATGGTGATATTCAAGGTTTAGTGACTGTTGAAGATATCTTAGAAGAAATTGTGGGTGAATTTACGACATCAATGTCTCCTTCTTTAGCAGAAGAAGTTACCCTTCAAAAAGATGGTTCACTGCTTGTAGATGGCGCAACAAATATACGTGATATCAATAAAGCTTTTGGCTGGCATATACCTGAAGATGAAGCACGTACTATTAATGGTGTTATCATTGAAGAATTAGGAGATTTGCCTGTTGCAGGTGACAAAACACAAATTCAAGATTATGAATTTGAGATCCTAGATGTACAAGACAACATTATTAAAAAAGCGGTTATACGCCATATTCCAGCAACATCTCAGCACTAATCTAATAATAAGGCACTTTTGTAAGTGTCTTATTTCCTTTTCATAATATCTATTTAATTTTATTGAGTTTTAAATAAGCAATTTTAAATTTGCTATCTATTTAAAAGATAAAATAAAAGGACAATAAATCAGCATTAAAAATGTTGTGACTTATTGTCCCTTGCGGTTAGTGCTTAAGTATTGCAAGCAAAAATACTAACCCAATAATAGCAATTAGATATGTAGTTCTTTTAGTGTTTCTTCAGGCAATGCAAGATCATCATTATGGTTGATACCAATCTCATGAGAAAGAACATCTCTAGCAATTTCTTGTGCTTCATCTAAAGAGTGCAACTCACAAGTACCGCATTGATAAATATTGAGTTCAGGAATGTGCTGTTGATCTTTTACTTTCAATACATCTTCCATTGCTGCTTTCCATGCTTTAGCAACACGTTTTTCATCAGGCTGACCGATAAGACTCATATAGAAACCAGTACGGCATCCCATAGGAGAAATATCGATAATTTCCACATCATTGCCATTAAGATGATTACGCATAAAGCCTGCAAATAAATGCTCTAACGTGTGAATTCCTTTCTCAGGCATGGCTTTCTTGTTTGGCACAGTAAAGCGTAAATCAAAAACAGTAATGGTATCACCTGAAGGTGTTTTCATTGTTTTTGCAACGCGTACAGCAGGTGCAGACATACGTGTATGGTCTACAGTAAAGCTATCCAATAAAGGCATAAAAAACCTCCTAAGAAAATTTTAAATATTTTTTAGAGAAAATGAAACTTTCTGCGAGTAGCTCTGTCTTAGTAATGAATACGCGCAATTGTTATCATCCCTATTCTCTATAGAATTTTTTAGCCACACAAATTTTAGTGTGGCTTTTTTCTATCTATAATTTCTTGCTAAGTTCAAGAAGCCATACCTTCATCTTTAGGTGAGGCATGGATCTTCAAATACTCATCAAAAGAAATGGTATCACTATTTTCTAAATCTGCCTGACGTTTAATAGATGAAATTCTCTCATGTTCAAATGAGTCATCTGTCAGTGTTTCATAAGATGTACTTACTAATTCTTGATAATATTGCTCAGCTAATGATAATCCATAACCGCCAATACCTTGCTCTTTGATCTTATCTAACAGCTTACCAGAGAAGGTTAATTCAGGAGAATCGAACATTTCCTCTAACTTAAGGCAAACTTCTAGATATTTTGTTCCTGAGCAGCTATCAAGAACTTTAGCGACTCGTTGTAAATCAGCAAATAGCGCTTTACCGACTTGTGCTAGTGGTTCTTTTGTTTCACCACAACCCATTCCAATTACTTGACCGGGCTTACGTCCTTCTAGAATAACGTTATTCCAATTTGAACGACAACAAGCTAATTCTGATGAATTCATTTCTGGCGCATCCGCTAAGACACACCATATTAAGAATAAATCGAGGAAACGTATTTGCGTTTCATCTACGCCAATTGGTGTAAACGGATTAATATCTAATGAGCGAACTTCAATATATTCAATACCACCCCGTAATAATGCATCTGAAGGTGATTCATCGCCTTTAACAACACGTTTAGGACGAATAGGTGCATATAGCTCATTTTCAATTTGCAGTACGTTGCTGTTTAATTGGACATAGCTGCCATCTTCTTTCTTTATGCCTAATTGAGCAAATTCTTCAGAAGGCTTATGGATCGCCTTTTTTAACCCTTTAACATAAGTATCTAAATGATTAAATGTAATATCAAGGTCGCTTTGTGATTTATTGGTATATCCTAAATCACTTAACCGTAATGACGTTGCATAAGGTAAATATTTTGCGCCTTTAGATGTACTTTCAAAGGGTAGATTTGTTTTTCTTCCTTTTAAGAAAGAGCCACAAATCGCAGGAGAAGCACCAAAGAAGAAAGGAATAACCCAACCAAAACGATAATAGTTGCGGATCAAGCGTAAATAACCGTCTGATATCGCTTCTTTACCACTTTCTTCATCTTTAATATTAGCCCATGCCTGCCAAAATTCGATAGGCAAAGAAAAGTTATAATGCACACCTGAAATAGTTTGCATTAAAGCACCATAACGATTTTTGAGACCTTCACGATAGAGTGTTTTAAAACGCCCTTCATTTGAAGTACCAAATTGCGCCAGAGTGATATCCTCTTCGCCTTCAATAAAGCATGGCATACTCATAGGCCACATACGCTCATTTTTTAAATGACGAGCTGTATAGCGGTGTAAATCGCTTAAAAAATGAAGTGTATGACTAATGTTATCATCAACAGGCGTAATAAACTCTAAGAGAGACTCTGCAAAATCTGTTGTGATCCATTTATGTGTGAGTGACTTTCCTAATTCAATAGGATGCCCTGTAGATGCGAGGTGACCATCTGGAGTAACTCGTAATGTTTCACGCTCAATACCACGGTGAATACCACATAAAACGTTAGGGTGTGCTTCTAACCAAGAAAGCGCTTTTGATACGTCCGGGATCAAAGGTGACCTCCCGTATTGATTAATGTTAGTAAATAGTTATGAGTTACTTTATCGTAAAGTCACTAAATTGTCGCTGATTAGATGATATTAACCTTATTAGTTGATGCTAAACAAAAAGACAGCAACATCAAAAACCCAGAGAAAATACAACGAAAAAAGCCTCGCAATAGCGAGGCTTACAATATGGTGCATCCTGGAGGATTCGAACCTCCGACCGCTCGGTTCGTAGCCGAGTACTCTATCCAGCTGAGCTAAGGATGCAGTGTTACTAATATCTATTTAATACATTCACTCATAAAGATGGTGCATCCTGGAGGATTCGAACCTCCGACCGCTCGGTTCGTAGCCGAGTACTCTATCCAGCTGAGCTAAGGATGCAACGATATTTCTTTATAGCGTTCGCTTCAATGATTAATAAAGCGATAAATTAAGTGGTGCATCCTGGAGGATTCGAACCTCCGACCGCTCGGTTCGTAGCCGAGTACTCTATCCAGCTGAGCTAAGGATGCGCCGTAGTACAATTCTAGTATTTTAATGCAAAAACTTCACCATTTGCACCAAAATAAAAACCCCATACATTAATCATGGGGTTGGAATATGGTGCATCCTGGAGGATTCGAACCTCCGACCGCTCGGTTCGTAGCCGAGTACTCTATCCAGCTGAGCTAAGGATGCAAATCTAAATGGCGGTGAGAGAGGGATTCGAACCCTCGATGCAGCTTTTGACCGCATACTCCCTTAGCAGGGGAGCGCCTTCAGCCTCTCGGCCATCTCACCATATTTAGAACCACTTGGATAAGAAGTTCTTAGTGAACATCTCGTCTCTGTGTGGCGCACATATTACTTTCTCAGCCTGAGAAGTCAAACAATTTCTCTCAACTTTTTGCGAATATACGTTTGTTTGGACACTTCACAAACAAACTGACGCGTTTATCAGCAGAAATGGCAAAAAAAGCCTTGAACACAATGATATCGCTGATGAAAAATCATTCAAGCTATTTATTTAATCCAAAAATATATTTATTACAAATAAAGATAATTATTAAGCTAATGAATAGAGATAAAAATAGTTTCAATTCTGTCAATCGGAATAAACGGATAGTGTAATAATAAATGACATTCATGCAAATGAGGTAAGAAGAAAAAAGAATGAAAAAGCTTGTTTATAAAGCTTATAAAAAGAAAAGCGCCCAAACTCGGCAAAAGTCTGGACGCTTACGAATGAATTGTGACTAGCTAATATTACGATATCTTTAGTAGTTATCTGTAGGCTGAGATTTCTCGGCCTGTATTCGCTGATAGATTTCTTCACGATGGACAGATACTTCTTTAGGGGCATTTACGCCAATACGTACCTGATTACCTTTAACCCCTAAGACGGTTACAGTTACATCATCGCCTATCATAAGCGTTTCACCAACTCGACGAGTTAGAATAAGCATTCTTTGCTCCTTGAAAATTTACAAGAGTCGGGTCTCTAAAATTTCCCGGCCATTATCCATCATACATTGTCAATTCGTATAACCCATGTTTATCACAACTAACTCATAGTTCATAACAAAATATAAGTTTTATGATTGATTATTTAACGAAATGCCAATATCTATATAAGAATAAGACGTTACCTTTATAAAATGTTAGATAACGCCTTTTAAGGTAGTTATCGCTTAGAGATGCGACTCAACCCACTCGTCAACACTTGCTAAAGCTGTTGGTAGAGCTTCAACATCCGTACCACCAGCCTGAGCCATATCAGGGCGACCACCGCCTTTACCACCAATTTGCTGTGCTACAAAACCAATTAATTCACCTGCCTTAACTTTAGCAGTTAAATCTTTCGTTACACCTGCAATTAAGCTTACTTTACCATCAGAAATAGTAGAAAGCACAATAATTGCTGAGCCCAATTGATTTTTTAAGTCATCAACCATTGTTCTTAACATTTTTGGTTCAACATCTTTAAGCTCACTAACTAAAAGTTTGATACCTTTCACATTTTTAGCGTTATTACCTAAAGAAGAACTTTCTTGTGCAGCTTGCTGATCTTTAAGTTGTTGGAGCTCTTTTTCTAATACGCGATATTTATCTTGGACTGTTTTAATTCTTTCGACCAAGTTTGTTCCATCACTTTTTAGTACTTGTGCAACAAGAGAGATGAGATCAGATTGTTCATGAACGCTTTCAATCGCTGAAGTACCTGTAATCGCTTCGATACGGCGGATACCAGCAGCAGTACCTGATTCATTCATAATACGGAATAAACCAATATCACCCGTTCTTGATGCATGAGTACCACCACAAAGTTCTGTAGAAAACTCACCCATACTTAAAACGCGTACACGTTCATCGTATTTTTCACCAAAGAGTGCCATTGCACCCTTTTCTTTTGCATCTTCAAGATCCATCAATTCAGTCACAATAGGTGAGTTTTGACGAATTTGGGCATTAACAATATCTTCTATCTCACGTAATTGTTCTGGTTTTACAGCTTCAAAATGAGAAAAGTCGAAACGAAGATATTTATCGTTAACTAAAGAGCCTTTCTGAGTGACATGCGTCCCCAGAACTTGACGCAATGCGGCATGCAATAAGTGTGTTGCTGAGTGGTTTAAACGAATAGCATCACGTCTTTCATTATCAACCACAGCATCAATTTTATGGTTAACAATAAATGAACCTGAAGTGACCTTACCAATATGGCCAATAGCTTTACCATATTTTTGAGTATCGCTAACCTCAAAGGTACTCTCTTTGCCAGTTAATATACCTTTATCACCAACCTGACCACCAGACTCAGCATAGAATGCCGTTTTATCTAAGAAGATAATCCCTTCTTCGCCTGATTTTAATTCGGTTACCGATTGGCCATTATGGAAAATTGCAGTGATGGTACCTGTTTGTTCATTGCTTTCATAACCAGAGAAATCGCTGCGGGTATCAACTTTAATGATTTCATTATAATCAGTACCGAACCCGCTTGATTCACGAGCACGTTTACGTTGCTCTTCCATCGCTAGAGCAAAGCCTTCTTCGTCCACTTTGATATTTCTTTCACGACATACATCTGCTGTTAAGTCGAGAGGAAAACCATAAGTATCATAAAGACGGAACGCTGTCTCACCAGGAAGAATATCATCTGTTAATTGAACGAGTTCTTCATCTAATAACTGAAGACCACGCTCTAATGTTCTCGCAAATTGCTCTTCTTCTGTTTTAAGCACTTGTTCAACGATAGATTGCTGACGTTGCAAATCTTCACCAGCTTCAGCCATTACTTCAATTAATGGAGCAACCAATTTATAGAAGAACGTATCTTTCGCACCCAGCATGTAACCATGACGTACTGCACGACGAATAATACGGCGTAATACATATCCACGGCCTTCATTTGAAGGAATAACGCCATCGCAAATGAGGAAAGAGCATGAACGAATATGGTCAGCAATAACACGTAAAGATTTATTGCTTAAATCTGTGGCGTTAGTGATTTTAGCGACAGATGCAATGAGCGAGCGGAATAAATCAATATCATAGTTAGAATTAACGTGCTGTAAAACCGCGGTTATACGCTCTAATCCCATACCTGTATCAACAGAAGGTTTTGGTAGAGGGATCATCGTACCATCAGATTGGCGGTTGAATTGCATGAAGACGATATTCCAAATCTCAATATAGCGATCGCCGTCTTCTTCTGGTGATCCTGGAGGACCTCCCCAAATATGGTCACCATGATCGTAAAATATTTCACTACAAGGGCCACAAGGTCCTGTATCACCCATTTGCCAAAAGTTATCTGAAGCAAAAGGTGCGCCCTTGTTATCACCAATGCGAATAATACGCTCTTGAGGAATACCTATTTCTTTATTCCAGATATCGTATGCTTCATCATCAGTTTCATAAACGGTTACCCAAAGTTTTTCTTTCGGTAAATTAAACCATTCTTTGCCTGTTAATAATTCCCAAGCAAAATTGATTGCATCGTGCTTAAAGTAGTCACCAAAACTAAAGTTACCTAACATTTCAAAAAAAGTATGGTGACGTGCGGTATATCCCACATTTTCTAAATCATTATGTTTACCACCTGCACGCACACAGCGCTGTGCGGTTGTCGCTCGGGAATATGGTCTATTATCCAATCCAAGAAATACATCTTTGAATTGGTTCATCCCTGCGTTTGTAAACAGCAATGTTGGATCGTTATTTGGAACCAAAGAACTGCTCGGTACTATTTGATGTCCTTTAGTATGAAAAAAGTCGAGAAACGCCTGACGGATCTCAGCGGTGCTTTTGCTCATAATTATCCCGAAATCAAGCTGGAAAAACAGAAATTAGAAATTTAGTAAGAGGAGGTTTATCGTTACCTCTACTTAGCCAACGAATATACAAGTAGGGATAAGATAGAATGTCTTCAGTGAGAAGTAAAACCCCCGATAAACTTATTCGTGTTGACATTGTAAATCGTCTAGTTTTTTTCTGAAAGTGGGATTGTTGTCAGATAATGAGACTTTTCTCTAAAAGAGAGATAAGCATTTAAAAAACATAAATAAATTAAACTATTTTCATGATGTAATTATTAAAAAATATTTGTTGTTTGGCTGTTTTTCTAATTGATTATTTTATCGCTAAAAATTAGCTAAACTCTTCACTTGATAACGTTTTATCAATTAAAAATCAGGATATATTTTGACCAATGAAAAACAAGATAAGAATAACTGACTAATATTTATAAATTAAAAATCACAAGCTAGGCGTGTAATATATAATGTCATTCCTACGTCA
>NZ_LXEN01000120.1 GCF_001654855.1 Proteus myxofaciens ATCC 19692 | reverse complement strand
TGAAGAAAATATCTCTATATGAATATCTATAATCGATAAAAATAATTTGTTTAGGCTGTTTATAGAAAGGAAAAAGGAAGCCTTTTAAAGCTTCCTTTTAGTCTAAAGTCATAGAAATAAATACAATATGGGTGTTATTTAAAACTATATTCAACAACCATACTATGACTTCGATACACAATCTTATTTAGTGTGACTGAAATTAATCTTTTGTATTTTCAGCATCACTTTCGGCTTCATCTTCACTAGTAAAGTCTGCTGCACTTGTGAATTCACCCGCATGGTTTAGTAGCATTTCACGTAATTTACTATTCAACTCATTATACATTTCAGGGCGTTCTTTTAGATAATTAGTTGCATTTGCTTTACCTTGGCCAATTTTTTCGCCATTGTAGCTATACCAAGCACCTGCTTTTTCAACTAATTTATGTTTAACACCTAAATCGATTAATTCGCCATAGGTATTAATACCTTCGCCATACATAATTTGGAATTCAGCTTGTTTAAATGGTGCTGCAACTTTATTTTTTACCACTTTCACACGAGTTTCACTACCAACAACCTCGTCACCATTTTTCACTGAACCAATACGGCGAATATCTAAACGTACTGAAGCATAGAATTTAAGTGCATTACCACCTGTTGTGGTTTCTGGGTTACCAAACATAACACCAATTTTCATACGAATCTGGTTGATGAAGATAAGAAGTGTATTGGAGTTTTTTAAGTTACCCGCGAGCTTACGCATTGCTTGGCTCATCATACGAGCAGCTAAACCAACGTGTGAATCACCAATTTCACCTTCAATCTCTGCTTTTGGTGTTAATGCTGCAACGGAGTCAACAACGATGACATCAACAGCGCCAGAGCGAGATAACGCATCACAAATTTCTAATGCTTGCTCTCCGGTATCTGGCTGAGAACAAAGTAAGTTATCAATGTCTACGCCTAATTTTTGAGCATATATTGGATCTAACGCATGTTCAGCATCAATAAAAGCACAAATTTTACCTTCGCGTTGAGCTGAGGCAATAACTTGCAATGTAAGAGTTGTTTTACCTGAAGATTCTGGCCCATAGATTTCAACAATACGACCACGTGGTAAACCACCAGCACCTAAAGCAACATCTAATGATAGTGAGCCAGTGGAGATAGTTTCTACGTTCATAGAACGATCTTCACCCAGACGCATGATAGACCCTTTACCAAATTGCTTTTCAATTTGACCAAGTGCTGCGGCCAATGCTTTTTGTTTGTTTTCATCAATAGCCATGTTATCTCCCTCTGGGCAGTGAAACATTAGATGGTCACTACCGTTAAAACGTATATGATTTTGCTTGTTAAAACTCATTATACTGTATAATCATACAGTATCAAGTTAATTATTAATAATTTCTTTATATATTGATTTTAAAGAAAAAATAACCGATTCTGCTCTAACCTGCTCTCGATTCCCACTAAAAATACAGTGTTTTGCAATAACATGAGTGCCTGATGCATTTTTGCAAGCAAAGCCAAACCAAACTAAGCCAACGGGTTTATCTGCACTTCCTCCACCTGGTCCTGCAATACCACTCACAGAGATAGCGAAATCGGCTTTAGCAGCCTTAAGTGCACCAAGTGCCATTTGACATACCACTTCTTCACTCACAGCACCGTGTTGCGCGAGTGTTGATTCATCAACACCAATCATTTCATGCTTGGCTTCATTGCTATAAGTGACAAAGCCACGGTGATAATACTCAGAGCTACCTGCAATATCTGTGATAACTTTAGCAATCCAACCTCCAGTGCAAGATTCTGCTGTGGTCAGTGTACATTTTTTTTCGATTAGGGCTTTTCCCACTTCAATACTTAAGCGCGTTATTTCATCGTTATTTATCATCAAAGCCTTTTAACCTCTCTTTGTAAATTAAAAACCCTAACTTATCACTAAGATTTTTTACGCAGGCAATCCCATAACCATAAGCTACCAATAGCAAGCGCGAAAATAGTACCAAAACCAATACCAATAGTCACAACGGATATACCAATACTCGTCACTAAAGAGAATAAGCCTAACATTAGTAACATAGCGGTATTTTCACCCAGATTTTGCACTGCGATTGCATTACCAGCACCTACGCTATGTTTACCTTTATCTTGTAAAAGTGCATTAAGGGGAACAACAAAGAAGCCACCAAAAATACCAATCATAATTAAGATAAAATAAGTTGGAATAACCGTTGTTTGTAAAGCGAAATAAACAACACTCACCCCAATAAAAATACCCGCAGGCATACAACGACGAACCGTTTTTAATGTCACCAGTTTTGCGGCTAATCCAGCACCAACCACGATACCAACAGCCACCATCGCATTTAATACTGTTGGTGTTGTATTATCTGTCATGCCTAGTGCAATAGGTACCCATTGCACAAGTAAGAAGCGTAATGTGACTCCTGCGCCCCAAAACATGCTAGTTCCTACTAAAGAAAAACGGCTTTCCTTGTCTCTCCATAATAATTGGCAAGCATCAAAGAATTGAATAAATAATTTTTTGATATTCCAGCCTCGTCCTATTTGTGCCGCAGATAACTTAGGAATACCAAAACTCACAAAAACAGCTAATCCATACATAATAGCGCATACTATTAAGGCTAATGTAATATGCCAATCAGAGAGTAATCCACCAATAACAGAACCGAGCAGTATCGCAGCAATAGTTGATGCCTCCATCAATCCATTGGCTTTAACTAAGCGCTCTCCATCTGTTAGCTCACCTAAAATACCGTATTTAGCAGGAGAGTAGACAGCAGCGCCAATCCCCACCATGGCATAACCTAAGAAAGGATCTGAACCAATACAGATAAGTGTCGCACCTATAAATTTTAAAAGATTGCCACTTAGCATAACCCTACCTTTAGGATTACTATCGGCAAATCTTCCAACAAATGGCGCTAATATAATGAATGCCAGTACAAAAACCATCTGTAAGACAGGTTGGCTCCAGTCTGGATAAAATGCAGATTTAAACTGAGCTAATATCGCAAATAGCAATGCATTGTCAGCAAAAGCAGAAAGGAATTGTGATAGTAGTACAGCTTTCATTCCTTTATTCATTAAAGGAGGTTGGCTAGTATTTACTGACATTAGCTATTTTCCTGTTCAGCGAGTTTTTTAAGAGTCACGAAATCTGTTTTTCCACTACCTAAGAGAGGAAGTTCTTCAACAAAACGGATGTCTTTTGGTACAGCGATATCCGCCATACCGTCTGCTTTTGCCAAAGTAGATAACGTACTACGTTCTAATTGACTATCTGTTGTGAAAAGGACTAATGATTCGCCTCTACGAGGGTCAGCAATAGAGATAACAGCGTGAGCGCCCCCTTTTGATGCTTTACTTACGAGATGTTCAACACTTTCAAGTGAGATCATTTCACCTGCAATTTTAGCAAAGCGTTTCACTCGCCCTTTAATTGTACAAAATCCTTCGCTATCTAGCGTGACAATATCCCCTGTATCATACCAGCCAGCTTGCTCAATGCCTTCGGCATTAATTGCCGTTGGGGTTTCTAATATAGAAGGAGCTTCAACACGCAGATACCCTTTCATTATGTTAGGACCTTTGACTTGTAAGCGCCCACCTTCAGGAATCCCGGGTATCGGGATCAATCGTCCTTCCATACCTGGTAATAACCGACCTACTGTATGTAATTTTGCACTCAATGGCACATTAATAGAGACAACTGGTGCACATTCTGTAACACCATAGCCTTCTAAAATGCGGACACCAAACTTTTCTTGCCATAAGATACGTGTTGATTCTGATAATTTCTCAGCACCTGCAATGACATATCTAATACGATAAAAATCATAAGGGTGTGCATTTTTTCCGTAGTTAGCAAGAAATGTGGATGTACCAAATAATACTGTGCAGTTTTGGTCATAAACTAATTCAGGGACAGCTCGATAATGTAATGGGCTGGGATAAAGAAAGACTCTAGCACCTAAACAAATCGGCGCTAATAAACCAGCAGTTAAGCCAAAAGCATGAAATAAAGGTAGTGCAGACATAAATTTATCTCGAGGTGAGAAATCTGCAACAGCACGAATTTGTTCAATATTGGCTAATAAGCTTGAATGACTATGCACAACCCCTTTTGGCGTGCCTTCAGAGCCTGAAGTAAAGAGAATTATCGCTGCATCATCCGCACTTTGCGGCAACATGGCTTTATGAGGCATTAATAGGTGTTTCAATACCCAGCGTTTGTCATCACTTGTGATAGTGTTTTTGAGATCTTCAAGATAAATCCAATTCGCTTGCGGAACTTGCTCTGGAATATGTAATAAATCGGCTTTTTCTAAAAATTGTCGCGAAGTGAAAATAGTCTTGATTGATGCAGCTTGTAAGGCATTTTCAATACCTAAGCTACCCGCAGTATAGTTTAGCATGGCAACAATACGCTTGCGCATGCTTGCACCAAAAAGAACTGTGGCGGTGATTGTACTGTTAGGAAGCAATAAGCCAATACGCTCATTAGGCTGAGTATGATGCTCAATAATACGACTCATGCCTAACGTTTTCTTTAAAAAACTAAAGTAAGAATCTTCTTTTAAATTAATATCAGAAATTAACGGACTGAATCGCCCATATTGAGACATCGCTCGTAAAAATGCTTCATAAAGTGTAATGCTAGGGCGCGTTTGCATGATGGCATCCATCATTACATCACGCATTGCTTCACCAGATAAACGGCGACGTTCTGAAGATTTATCACTTTTAGGCATAGGTATTTCAACAGGAGGTAATACCTTTATCGTCATTTTTTGAAATAAATGAGATTTCATGCCTAATGTTTTACGAACACGTGAAAAATAGCTAAATTCAGCACCTTCTATTCTAACAGGGACAACTTTAGCACCTGATTTTGCTGCAATAAACGCCGCACCTTCATAAATTTTCATCAGTCCATTTGTTACCGTTATTCGACCTTCAGGAAAAATAACAATAGGACGACCTTTATCAACCTCTTTTACGAGCTGACGTACGGCCATAGAGTTCGATGGATCTAAAGGAACAATATCAGCATAACGGCTTAACCAGTTTGCTATTCTTGATGTAGCGACAGAAGTATAAACAGCAAATACAGGATTAATAGGTAAAAACAAACGTAGTAATACACCATCAATATATGATGTATGATTAGGGATAATGATACATTTTTCGTGTTGTGAAAACTGCTCAATAAATCCTTCAACTTTAACTCTAAATAGGATTTTAAATAGTGTTTTTAAAAACGCTATTAGCATCATGTCCATATCTCATTTTATAATTGTCAGTTACGCCTACTATAAATAGGATATGAAAAAAATAAAATAAAAGTCCGCTATTTCACTCTGTTATCAGATAATTTCTTAATTATTTAGTTAATTTTACTAAAATAATCTCAATAATTTCTTTTATTGATAATCCTGCATTAACAATAATGTCAGCACATTCTAAATAAAGGGGTTCGCGTTTTTCTAGCACATCTCGTGTTTCAGCGAGTAAGGTTTTTCCTGTTAAACTTGGACGTTGAGCCTCATTTGGATCATCTGATAAGCGATCTATCAATGTTTCAACCGATGCTTGTAAATAAATAGTTACACCTGAAGCTTTCATATAGGTCCGATTTTTCTCGGCTAGAATTATGCCACCCCCTGTCGAAATGACTTGATTAGGGCAACTTACATCAACTAACGCATCTGATTCTATTTTACGAAAAAATTCCCATCCATTATCTTCAACTATAGAGGATATAGTTTTCTGATATTTATCAACAATCCAATTATCTGTATCAATAAAGTGATAATCTAGAATAAGAGAAAGCGCTTTACCTACGGTTGTTTTTCCTGCACCACGAGGGCCTATCAGGTAAATTGTACTATCCATAATATGCACTATCTCCATAGTGTGTAAGTCTTAAAAAAGGTGTAATTAAAAATTTACATGGTGTAAAGGTAAAAACATCATACCTGATGATATGAAAAAATAAAGCCACACTTTAAAAAGTATGGCTTGATGCATTGTGTTAGGAATTAACGACGTATTGTATTATCGCCGTAACCAATCCACTTATAGGTGGTTAGTGCATCTAATCCCATTGGACCTCTAGCATGTAGTTTTTGTGTACTAACAGCAACTTCAGCACCCAGTCCAAATTGTCCACCATCAGTAAATCGAGTGCTGGCATTAACATATACAGCAGCAGAATCGACTTGACGAACAAAGCGGTCAGCATTAGCGAGAGATTGCGTTAAAATCGCATCAGAATGCGCAGTACCATAATGGCGGATATGATTAATTGCGGCATTAAGATCAGCAACGACTTCAACATTTAAATCAAGCGATAACCATTCATCACGGTAATCTGCTTCTTTTACATCAATAACTGTTGCCTTACCTTTTTGTAATCCGGCAAGTGCTTTTTCACTAGCATGTAGCGTTACTTTTTGTGATGCCATAGCATTACTTAATAACGGCAAAAATAGCTCAGCAATCTTTTCATGTACTAATAAAGTCTCTAATGAATTACATGCACTTGGTCTTTGTACTTTTGCATTTGTGATAACACCCAGCGCTTTTTCTATATCGGCACTTTCATCAACAAAAGTATGGCAAACGCCAATACCGCCAGTTATGACAGGGATGGTTGATTGTTCACGACACAGTTTATGTAATCCTGCACCACCTCGAGGGATCAGCATATCAATATATTGATCCATCTTTAGCATTTGCGCAACTAACTCACGATCAGGTCGATTAATAGCTTGAATTGCAGTAGCAGGGATTCCACATTTTTCGAGTGCTTGTTGGATAACAGCAACAATCGCTTGGTTTGTGTGATGCGTCTCTTTCCCACCACGAAGAATGGCTGCATTACCTGTTTTTAAGCATAAAGTCGCGACATCAATAGTCACATTAGGTCGAGCCTCATAAATCACACCAACAACACCTAGAGGAACTCTACGACGCTCTAAGCGTAATCCGCTATCTAATAGTCGACCATCGATAATTTGTCCTACAGGATCTTCTAAGCGACAGACCTGACGTACATCATCTGCGATAGCTTTTAAACGTTCACGTGTTAATAATAAACGATCTAACATTGCAGCATTAATATCGGCATCACGAGCAGCTTGCATATCTTTTTCATTTGCGCTCAAGATAGCCACTTCTTGTTGCTCTAATAGAGAAGCAATGGCATATAAAGCCTCATTTTTTTGCTCTGTTGATAATTGAGCTAAATGCCAAGAGGCCTCTCTTGCTGATTTACCCATCTGTTCTAACATAAGAGACTCCTTAGCTAACAATCATATCATCACGATGTACAGCAACACTGCCATACTCGTAGCCTAAAATATGGCTAATTTCTTGTGAATGGTGTCCTGCAATTAAACGTAATGCATCACTATTATAATGCGAAACACCATGAGCGAGATCTTTACCTTGCAAATTTTGAATGCGTACAACACATCCACGCGAGAAATCACCTGTAATTTCTTTTATACCTTTAGGCAAAAGTGAACTACCTTTTTCTTTTATCGCCTTTTCAGCACCATCATCAATAACAATAACCCCTGCAATTGGCGCACCAAAAATCCATCTTTTGCGTTTTTCTAATGGGCTTTTTAAGCCATGGAAAAGTGTGCCTACGGGTTCATTATCAATCACTTTAGCAATAACATCAGGTTTAACACCGGCAGCTATAATCACATCAATACCAGCGCGACCAGCAACGGTTGCAGCTTGAAGTTTAGTTGCCATTCCCCCTGTACCTAATCCTGAAACGCTATCTCCAGCAACTTGACGTAGCTCATCACTAATATCAAATACTTCTGGAATTAATGTTGCTTTAGGATCATGACGAGGATCAGCGGTGTAAAGACCTTCAATATCAGTTAATAATAAAAGTTTATCTGCACCCCCTAAAATAGCGGCAAGTGCTGAAAGGTTATCATTATCCCCTACTTTAATTTCTGCAGTAGCGACGGCATCATTTTCATTAATAACAGGAATAATGTGATTATCGAGTAATGCATGTAGTGTATCGCGTGCATTTAAAAAGCGTTCTCTATCTTCAATATCTGCGCGTGTTAAAAGCATTTGCCCAATATGAATATCGTAAATGGCAAATAATTGCTTCCATACTTGAATTAGTGCACTTTGACCAACAGCCGCTAATAGTTGTTTTGAAGCAATAGTGGCAGGTAAATCAGGATAATTTAAATATTCACGCCCAGCTGCAATTGCACCTGATGTCACGATAATAATCCGATGCCCTTTTTCGTGTTGTTTTGCACATTGGCGAACCAGCTCAACAATATGAGACTGATCTAAACGTCGTGAACCCCCAGTGAGTACACTCGTTCCTAATTTAACAACCAGTGTTTGGCTGCTACTCATAACATTTACCATTTTGTTGATTAGAAAAATAATACACAGTTTTATCAGGAGAGAAGCGTTATGCCAACCGACATAACGCAAAAACAACGAAAAGTTGCCCTAACACAATATTAGGGCTGAAGAGAAAGATGAAAATCGTTCATTTTTTCATCTGGTGTGAGCGTCATTTCTAATTCAGCCACCGTTGTTTGAAGAAAATTATGAAAACGAAGAAGTGTTTCATTAATAGAGTTAATAACATCTTTTTTACTAATTACTTGATTGAGCCAATCACCATTTTTATCAAATAATCCTATTTGATAATGGTAAATGAGCTCTTGCTCATTACGTTCTAAATACATCCACCAGCCCCAAAATTCACGTTTTTCGGGAGCTACTTTTGTATTTACACAGACAGCCAAGCAATCAAAAAAAAACTGGCCTTCTTGGCATTGTTGCTCTCTGATATAAGGGCCTATCTGAGCAAAACGCTTTAATAACTTACCTCGGGTCGGGTTCAAAGATGAAGTCATAAATCAGTCTCCTTATCCTCCCTAC
This sequence comes from Proteus myxofaciens ATCC 19692, assembly GCF_001654855.1. Classification (GTDB taxonomy): domain Bacteria; phylum Pseudomonadota; class Gammaproteobacteria; order Enterobacterales; family Enterobacteriaceae; genus Proteus; species Proteus myxofaciens. Next base: position 26,956 of record NZ_LXEN01000120.1, on the reverse strand, counting down.
TGTTATATAATCTAATATAATTGGCAAGTTATAGTTCAATAATTATTATATTAATTTTTTATAAATCCAATCTGCACTGTTTTGTAATGCTAACTCTAATCCTTCATATAGTGGTTTTTCATTAATTGCTAAAATATCGCCATCCATAGAAGAACGCGCAATTAATTGCGAATCTTCTTTTGGACTGATGTCATCACCTTTCCAATAAACACTCATCATAGGGACTGGCATACGTCGACCAATCAATCCCTGGTTTTTTAGCGAATAACTGCTTAGCGATAATCTCAGATTATTTTCATCTATATTGAATAACCCTAAACGGCTAGCTATTACATCAAGATACATGATAGGAATTTTTTTCTGCAACTGTGGCTGAGTAAAGAAAGCGTGGATGAGTGGCCCTAGTGCGACAACACCTTTGATTAACTTAGGGTAGATATAAGCTAAGCGCACCGCGATATTAGCACCGAAGCGAAACCCCATAACGCCGATACGTGTATGGTCTATCCAAGGTACTTCTGAAAGTTGGGTAAGCACTTCACCTTGTAATTTACACGTGTCTTCAGATAATTTTAACTTTGCACTATAACCAATAGATGGCATATCAAGTGTTAGCATTGCTATGCCCTTAGGCGCAAGGTATTTTCTAAAGAAGCTCACATAATCGCTTTGAAGATTATCTAATCCACCGCAAAAAATAACGGTTGGATAAGGACCACGGCTATCTTTAGGAAGATGTAAAAAGCCCGTTGTTGTACCTTTTTCTTCTAATTTAAATGTTAATTTTTTAACGACATATGATGAAAACTTAGTGGCATTCTCAAAGGCTTTCATCGCTAAGACGACCGCTTGATCTGCTAAAAAATCCCCATTAATAAAAGGGTAAGCAGCAATACTATAAAGATTAGCAGCACGTAACCAGCAATCCGCAGCTTTATCGCCAGATTCTTCACGTAATGCTTTTTGTTGCCAAGTCATCGCTTGATGAGACCATTCAAATGACCAATTACCTTTACGATAACCAACAATCGTATCAATAAATTTATCATCACTACGTGGTGCATCCTTTAATGCGATGCGACTGAGCACTTCTTCAATCTCAATAGGTGAAAGGCCTCGCCAAATCCACTGCAAGCGCTGAATTGTTCTATACCAACTTTGCTGGCTTGTTCCGTTTAATACAGAGTATGTTGCTATATTTGATTTTGGGTGTGTGTACTGTATTAACGTTGATGTTTCAGCGTGTTTTGCACGAGGTTTAAACAGTGTTTCAGAAAGATTTGTATTATCTGCCATATCGTTTTTCAAATTAGTGAATACCTTAGTAAATACCACTAATAGTCATAAAATAGCTAAAAGGTGGTTAAAAGTTCTATTTTTATCATAGCATGGAATCACTTCAAGCAGTGTGAATTACAAAAGAGATAAAACGAAAAGATGATAACAGCGTGTATTCTCACAAAATAAAAATCCCCGCAATGACAAACTGTTCAATAAATGAGAACAACGTGTTTTGCGGGGATTCGTCTTTTTATAATTAACGAAACGCGTTAATTATAATATTATTTTTGATCACAAACAGGAGGAACAAAGGCAACACCCATATCCCAAGGCTGTTCAATCCATGTATCTTGAGGGATATCAACTACAAAATCATCAACTAAAGGGCGCCCTTCTGGTTTTGCGAAAATAGTGACAAAGTGAGCTTTAGGATACATTTCGCGAATAACTTTAGCAGTTCCACCAGTATCCACTAAATCATCAACGACGATAAAGCCTTCACCATCACCTTCTGCTTTTTTTAAGATTTTGAGGTCACGTTGATGATCATGGTCATAACTAGAAATACAGACGGTATCCACATGACGAATACCCAATTCACGAGCAAGTAATGCCGCGGGAACAAGCCCCCCACGACTGACAGCAATAATGCCTGTCCATTGTTCGACTGGTAATAAACGTTGCGCCAATTGACGGGCATGTATTTGCAACATATCCCACGTTACAACATATTTTTCGCTCATAATATTGTGATCCTAGCTACTTGAATTCGAGAGAAGCTTTTTTGCGGAAAAAAAGGTTGCGCGAGATTATAGTGATTTGAGCGCTTAAAGACCAGAGAAAACGATAAATCAAACAAGATTATCCCTGTTTTTTATTCTTACTCCACTTTTTGATTAAAAAACAGACATTACAATCCATAGATACAATATTAAAATATAATATATTAAATAGAGATGTGAATAGAATGACGCATTCATCAAAAGAAAGTGATATTCTCAATGATATTGGCGTATAACGCTCAGAATAATAAAGCTAGCCCTTAAGAAAGCGGTAGGCTATTCATAACACAGATGCTGTTATAGGAGATCCGTTGTGTCTGAACTATCTACTCTATCCCCACAACCACTGTGGGATATTTTTGCAAAAATTTGTTCTATTCCACATCCGTCGTATCATGAAGAAGCCCTAGCTTCTCATATTCTTTCTTGGGCTAATGAAAAAGGTCTATTTGCTGAACGTGATGCTGTTGGTAACATTTTAATTCGTAAACCAGCAACAAAAGGCATGGAAGATCGTAAAGCGGTTGTTTTACAAGCACACTTAGATATGGTGCCACAAAAAAACAATGACACTGTTCACGACTTTACCAAAGATCCTATTCAACCTTATGTTGATGGCGACTGGATCAAAGCCAAAGGTACAACATTAGGTGCTGATAATGGTGTTGGTATGGCCTCTGCTTTAGCAGTTCTTGCTGATGACACAGTAAAACATGGCCCACTAGAAGTCTTATTAACCATGACTGAAGAAACGGGTATGGATGGTGCTTTCGGTTTACAACCTGGTTGGTTACAAGCTGATATTCTTATCAATACAGACTCAGAAGAAGAAGGCGAAATCTACATGGGTTGTGCTGGTGGTGTTGATGTAAAAACCACGGTTGCACTTTCTTATGATGCTATACCTACAGGCTATATTGTTAAACAACTGGTATTAAAAGGATTAAATGGCGGTCACTCAGGTGGTGATATCCATTTAGGCTTAGGTAATGCAAATAAGTTGCTAGCACGATTTTTAGCAAGCCATGCTGATGAATTATCACTGAAATTAATCGACTTCCACGGTGGTACACTGCGAAACGCAATCCCACGTGAAGCACATATTATTTTCGCTATTCCCGCTGATAAGGCACAGCAACTAACAACGCTGACAAATGATTTTGAAGCACTGTTAAAAACAGAATTAGCAATAGCAGAAAAGAATCTAAAAATTGAATTAATTGATACAACAACAGATAGAAAGGCATTCTCAGCTGATTGCCAACAACGTTTTATCAATTTAATGAATGCCATGCCAAACGGCGTTATTCGAATGAGTGATGATGTTGAAGGTGTTGTTGAAACTTCGCTAAACGTCGGTGTTGTTAGCATTGTTGACGATAAAGTTGAAATTCTTTGCTTAATTCGCTCACTGATTGACAGTGGCAAAACTTATGTTGTTAGTATGCTAAGTGCATTAGCAAAATTAGCCAATGCTGAACTTGAAGCAAAAGGTGGTTACCCAGGTTGGAAACCGGATGCTGATTCACCTGTCATGCATCTTGTCCGTGATACTTATCAACAACTATTTGATAAAGTACCTAATATTATGGTTATTCATGCAGGTCTTGAGTGTGGTTTATTCAAAAAACCTTACCCAGAAATGGATATGGTTTCTATTGGGCCAACTATTCGTGGTGCACACTCACCAGATGAACGCGTACATATTAAAAGTGTCGGTCAATACTGGCAATTATTAACAGCGATTTTAAAAGCAATCCCTGCAAAATAATAACCTATTAGCTCAAAACTTAAAGCTCGTAATATAATGTTGCGAGCTTTTTTAATGAGAATAAAACCCTTTCTTTCTGCCTTTTTTATCATTCTTCTCTATTAATTAACTAGCTAATTCTCTTATTTAACAATTTGTTATTTCTTATATTCCTTTTTGGAATTAATACATAAACACTAATAGGAATTATTTCTATATTAATAATAATTATCATTAGCATTAATTTATATTGAGTGATATTTTCATCGCTACCGCATTTAATGTTAAAAATATAAGAATTAAAGGGAAGAATTGTGTCTAACAAAAATTATGCTATTCACGCTTTATTTGCTTTGCCATTAAGCTTGCTCTCTACTCAAATACACGCAGCTATTAATCAAAATATCCCAGATAAAATCATCGTTACTGCTTCTCCAACACAAGATCCTCAAGCACCAATTTCAGGTTTTGTTGCTACAAGAACACTTTCTACTAATAAAACAGATGCTGATATTGATAAAACACCACAATCTATTAGTGTGATCACGCGTGATCAAATGGATGCCCAAGATGTCAGTTCAGTATCACAAGCTCTACGTTATACACCGGGTGTTTTTACTGAATATCGTGGTAGTTCAAATCGTAATGATGAAGTGTTTATTCGAGGTTACAGTTATGCCCCTCGTTTTCTTGATGGATTGAGTTATGGCATGGGCGCTTCATCATCAACAGGGGCGCTTGATCCTTGGTTATTAGAACGCGTTGAATTAATAAGAGGTCCTGCCTCTGTATTATATGGTCAGCTTAATCCTGGTGGTTTAGTTGCCATGACGAGTAAAAGACCAACATCAACACCTATTCATCATATTCAAGTACGCGCAGGAAACGATAGATTAGCTGAAACTGTCTTTGACTTTGGTGGGCCTCTTTCTGAAGATAATCGTATTCTTTATCGCCTTAATGGTTTAGCAAAAACACAACATACACAGATAAAAGATTATAAAGAAGAACGGTTTGCACTTGCCCCTTCCATTACTTTTTTACCTAATGAGCAAACACGCTTAACATTATTAAGTTTTATACAACAAGATCCACAAGCCGGTTATCGAAATTTTCTTCCTGCTTACGGCACAGTAAAAAAAACACCAGAAGGCACAATTCCTTTTGATTTTAATGTCAGCAATCCTGATTACCATCAGTCATGGCGTCAACAATATGGTATAGGGTATGAATTCGAACATGAGTTTAATGACTCATTAAAAATCGTACAAAATGCACGCTATAGTCATATTAAACAAAAATATAAATATCTTGTTTTTGGCTCGTTAAGAAAAGATAACCCTTATATTTTAGAGCGTAGAGCGCAACGCGAGCGACGTGAAACAGATACATTAGGCATTGATACTCGCTTACAAGCTGATTTTGCAACAGCAAAAATCGACCATACGTTGATAGCAGGTCTTGATTATCAATGGAGTAAAGAACAAGACAACCTATGGCGAGATATGGGTTCACAATATGATTTAGATTGGCGTAATCCTAATTATCATTATCCCATAGATATGAGCTTACAAACACCAGCAACAGATCAATTACAAAAATACGATCAAATTGGTGTTTATCTACAAGATCAACTTCAATGGCAAAATTGGATCTTGCTTGCGGGATTACGCCAAGATTGGACTCAAGTACGCACTCATGATTTCATAGCGAATACCCGAGTTCAGCAAGATGATAATAAACTCACAGGTCGTGCCGGTCTTTTATATGCCTTCGATAATGGTATTTCACCTTATATTACTTACAGCACTTCATTTGAGCCTAATTTACAAACACGTAGAGCCCCAGGTACAGCACCATTTGATCCTAGTGAAGGTCGCCAATTAGAAACGGGAGTTAAATACTTAACACCAAATAAACAAACTCTGGCTACCCTTTCGGTTTATCAATTACAACAACGTAATGTTACTAACTACAATGCAGAAAAAGGCTATTTTGAGCCTGTTGGTGAAGTTCGTAGCCGCGGTTTTGAGGCACAAGTAAATAGCCAACTTACTGAGAATATTTCATTTATTACAAGCTATGCATACACAGATACTGAAGTAAGAAAAACAATTGCAAAAGATACACAAGGCAAAGAGTTGCCACGAGTTCCTAAACATATGGCGTCATTCTGGGGACAATATGATGAAACATCAGGATTATTTAATGGGGCAAAAGCTGGATTTGGTGTGAGATATATAGGTGTTTCTCAAGGTGATACTACAAATACCTTCAGTGTACCTTCTGTTACTCTTTATGATGCAATGCTAGGTTATTCATTAGGTGAATTATCACCATCGTTAAAAGGTGCTGAGATTCAACTTAATATGAATAATATCGCGAATAAGCACTATGTTGCGTCTTGTGCTGGTGATTCTGCTTGCTTCTATGGTATTGGTAGAACCATGACTGCGACTGTCAATTATCGTTGGTAATCAATATCTTTTATTAAACATCAAAGTAAAGCCATAGTCATTTATTTCTCTTTTACTATGGCTTTTTTATTATTATGACACCATTAAAAAGCGAGAAGAAGCTGGCGCTCAATTTGGGGATCTTGTAACGTGACATGAAACCCTACTAATCTTACTCCACGACCATTACGGCGTTCATGCCATGCTTGATAAGCGATATTCAGTAGATCGTTTTTTTCTAAAATAGGATGAGTATGCTCTTGTGTTGTGGATTGAAAATCATTAAATTTAAGTTTGATACCTTGTCTTGCGATCCTTAAATCGGGTTTTACTTTAATTAATCGCTTTTGCAATTCATCATATAATCCATCAAGTAACATAAGGCATTCATCCCACGAATGAATATCTTGTGCGAGTGTTCTCTCTACACCTACTGATTTTCTTAATCTATCAGGATTAATTTCTCGCTCATCAATACCATGACTGCGCTCCCATAAATTTTGACCAAATTTTCCCAGTGCTTTAACTAAAGTCATTACATCAGTACGACGAATATCTGCACAGGTTTCTAATCCCATTTCTTGTAATCGTGTAGATGTCACTTTGCCTACTCCTGGAATTTTTTTTAGCGGTAATGTAATAATAAAATCATCCATTTTCTCTGGCGTTATCACATATTGCCCATTAGGTTTATTCATATCAGAGGCAATTTTGGCTAAAAATTTAATCGGAGCAATACCCGCAGAAGCGGTGAGATTAAGCTCATCAAAAATACGTTGGCGAATTTCTTGTGCTATCAGTGTGGCTGAACCATAGCAATGCTGACTTTCTGAAACATCAAGATATGCTTCATCAAGAGAAAGAGGCTCAATAAGTGAGGTATAATCGAGAAAAATTTGGCGAATTTTAGCTGATGTTTCTTTATATAATGCCATTCTACCTGGTAATACTTTTAAATGAGGGCATAATTTTAATGCAGTCGCTGTAGACATAGCACTACGCACACCAAAACGACGCGCAGGATAATTCGCAGTACAGATAACGCCTCTACTAGAGGCTTTTCCACCAACGGCAATTGGCAAATCTTTTAGTGCTGGATTATCGCGCATTTCAATCGCAGCATAAAAACAATCCATATCGATATGAATAATTTTACGCATACAATTCCCCCATTTAATTTACTGTTTAAATATACAGTTAATTATTTCTAATTTCAATGTCGAGGTTATTGAATCTCACTATATTGAGGAATTTTTACATAATTTTCTAAATATGTTTGTTTATTTATAGAAATGTCATAAAGAAATGATAGATTATTTTTTGTTTTAAATAGCTTTATATTTGTTTTGGTTATTATCAATAACTATTTATAAAACAAGGAAATATAACTTCATGGTCAAACTATTTATCACCTTATCTTTCATTTTTTACTCAGCACTTATCATGGCTTCTCCTAAAATTATTGCTCACCGAGGTGGCACTGCAGATGCCCCTGAAAATACTGTTATTGCAATTAAAAAAGCACTGAATAATCAATCAGATGCTATTTGGATAACGATTCAATTATCAAAAGATAATGTTCCTGTTCTTTATCGTCCTAGTGATTTAAAAAGCCTAACTAATGGGCAAGGTGCTATATCTAGCTTTACAGCAGAACAACTTAAACAGTGGGATGCTGGCTATAAATATGGTGAAAAACAACAATTTCCTTATCGTAATAAAGGTGTGACTATTCCAACCTTAGAAGCTGTTTTAACACAATTTCCAACCACACAATTTTATCTTGATTTAAAATCTCCTGATGCAGACCCTGCTTTACAAGGTAAAGCTTTAGCGTCTGTATTAGACAAGCTTAATGCCCTTGAAAGAACTCGCGTTTATTCAACAAATACTGCATTTCTTGATGCACTACCCGATAATGTTCAACGTTTTGAAAGCAGAGACGTCACTCGCGATATTCTTGCAAATATCACAATGAGCCATATCTGCCTATTACCTGAAAACCTAGATATTATGCGTTGGTATGGGCTTGAACTGAATCGCAAAGTCGAAGTAGTGGAGAAATATACATTAGGAGAAGCTCGCTCAACATCTGTGCTTAGTTGGGATAAAGATGCTATGTCTTGTTTCCGTGCTGGTGGTAATGCGCATATCGTTCTTTTCGGTATAAATAGCGAAAAGGATTATCTTAAAGCGGCAGAACTAGGTGCTGATGCTGTTATGGTTGATTCACCAGAGAAAATGAAAAGCTTTAAAAAATAGTAAACCTTAATCTTAATATTTCACTATTTTTACCTTTAGCCTATTTTCTTCTACACTTAGTGATATCGTTTAGTAGAAATCAATAAGGCGAAAAGTATGGTAAATAATAAAATAGCGGGTGACTGGAATTTATTTAAAGGGAAAGTAAAAGAAAAATGGGGAAAAATCACCCAAAATGAACTTGATGTTATTGAAGGTACTCGAGAACAACTTATTGGTAAACTTCAAGAGCATTACGATTACTCTTACGAAGAAGCAGAAAAAGAAGTCGTGAAATGGGAAGGTGAAAATCCTTATCCATGGAAATAATCAAAATAAATAACGTTTTTTCTTCTTAATCGTTTTAGCGATAAATTCGCCTTTAAAGTAAAAAAGAGTGGCATATAAATATGCCACTCTTTTTTTAGCTTAATTTTTATAATGTCAAGAGTATTGAAAACTGGGATGTTTTGTTAATATTCTCACTCAACCCAGGGTATTTAAATAATACGGTTTTTTTTCAACATCTCTTCACGAGCTGCATCTTTTGCCATTCGTTTTTTACGTGCATCACAGGGTTCAGGACAATCACATTCTTTTTCAATCCCCATGGCACCTAATCCACCACAGCTACCTTGAATACTTTTACGTTTTACAATATATCCTAAAGCCATTCCAAAGAAGGCTAATAAGAATAAGATGAAGGCAAATAGAAATATTTTTAGCATAACCTCATCTCCTTAAATGCTACTTTTTCAAGAATGGAGCGAATGCCTTACTATAACGCTCTTCAAATCCATTTTCAGTTTTGACTATCATAAAAACAGGAATATTTAATTCATTTGCGACTTGTAAGCCTTTTTCAGGCCCTAACACATTAAGTCCTGTAGAGATTCCATCAGCACTCATACATGTTGGTACAATAACGGTAATAGAAGCCAGATTATGCTTTATAGGGCGACCTGTTGTTGGATCAATCGTGTGAGAGTAACGAATACCCTCTTCTTCAAAGTAATTACGGTAATCACCAGAAGTCGCTATTGAATTATCACCAGGTTCGATAATAAGTTGTACACTTTGGTTTGTACCATCATTCGCGGGTTTCTCAATAGCAATACGCCATGGTTTATCTTTACCATTTACGCCCTGAGTTCTAACCTCTCCACCAATATCAACCATATAATTAGTAATATGTTGAGAAATTAAATATTCAGCAACAGCATCAACACCATACCCTTTCGCAATTGATGACAGATCAACATAGAGCTCTGGTATTTTTTTAATTAATGCATTACCTTGAACTTCAAGATAATCAATACCAATCCATTGTCTACGCTTTTCCAATTCATCAGCTGATGGTTGATGGGTAAAACGCCCTTCAGGACCAAAGCCCCATAAGTTAACTAAAGGCCCTACAGTGACATCTAAAGATCCTTGCGTCATTTTATTAATACGAATTGATTCGCTTACAACTTTCGCAGTTGCTGCTGAAACAGGAAAAGGCTTGTTGATTTCACGGCTTTGATTAAAAAGACTTAATTCAGATTGAGGGCGATACGTTGACATCTGATCGTTAACTTCTTCTAGAATACGATCAATTTCTTTTTGTAATACCTCTTGTGAAGGAGAATGGCTATCAGGTACATATTTAATCGAATAATATGTTCCCATTGTTTCACCATTTAATACTTGCTGCTTTTCACCACATGCAGACAATAAAAATAGTGCACAGAGCATCATAACCCAATTCATTATCTTTCTTTTTAGCATAACTCTCTCTTCTTAACATGAGCGCCCACGATTGTGGGCGCTTGTCATTTTACTGCTTTGTTATTAGCAAACTAATAAATCAGCCACCAAAATCATCAAGCATAATATTTTCATCTTCAACGCCAAGATCTTTAAGCATCTTAATTACAGCGGCATTCATGACGGGTGGACCACACATATAGAATTCACAATCTTCTGGCGCTGGATGATCTTTTAGATAGTTTTCATACAACACATTGTGAATAAAACCGGTGTAACCAGTCCAATTATCTTCAGGTAATGCATCAGATAATGCAACATTCCACGTAAAGTTTTCGTTTTCTTTCGCTAACATATCGAAATCTTCAGTGTAGAACATTTCACGAACAGAACGCGCACCATACCAGAAGCTAATTTTACGTTTAGAATGTAAGCGTTTTAATTGATCAAAAATATGTGAACGCATTGGTGCCATACCTGCACCACCACCAATAAAGATCATCTCTGCATCTGTTTCTTTTGCAAAGAATTCACCAAATGGTCCTGAAATAGTCACTTTATCACCTGGTTTTAATGACCAAATATAAGATGACATGATACCAGGTGGCACATCAGGATTACGTGGTGGCGGTGTTGCAATACGCACGTTCAACATGATAATGCCGTGTTCTTCAGGATAGTTCGCCATTGAGTAGGCACGTACTGTGGTTTCTTTTACTTCTGAAACATAGCGGAATAGATTAAATTTATCCCAATCCTCACGGTACTCTTCAGGAACATCAAAATCTTCATAACGAACAGTATGTGGTGGACATTCAATTTGAATAAATCCACCAGCGCGGAAAGGCACAACCTCGCCTTCTGGAATTTTTAAGACAAGTTCTTTGATAAAGGTTGCTTTGTTATCATTAGAGATAACTTCACATTCCCATTTTTTAATACCAAAGATCTCTTCTGGTAATTCCAATTTTAAATCATTTTTAACGTTTACCTGGCACGCTAATCGACAACCTTCTTTTGCCTCACGCTTGTTGATATGCGAAAGTTCAGTAGGAAGAATATCGCCACCGCCTTCAAGCACTTTTACGCGACATTGGCCACAAGAACCACCACCACCACATGCAGAAGAGATAAAAATACCTTCATTAGATAAAACGTTTAATAATTTATCGCCTGCTGGTGCATGGAAACTTTTTTCAGGATCACCGTTAACTTCAACTTCAATATCCCCTGTATTGACCAGCTTAGATTTTGCAAACAAAATCAATGCGGTAAGTACCAATACAATCAGGGTAAACATCACAACACCTAGAATAATTATATCCATGAGTTCTTCTCACCCTTTATAGCTGAACACCAGAGAAGGACATAAAACCTAATGCCATCAATCCTGTGGTGACAAAAGTAACCCCTAATCCCTTCAGACCTGCTGGCACATCTGCGTATTTCATTTTTTCACGAATGGAAGCCATCAATACGATAGCAAGCATCCAACCGATGCCAGAACCGAAACCATAAACAATAGATTCACTAAAGTTATAGTCACGTTGTGCCATAAATGACACCCCACCGAAAATTGCGCAGTTAACAGTAATAAGAGGCAAGAAGATCCCTAACGCGTTATATAACGAAGGAAAATAACGGTCTAATATCATCTCTAAAATTTGAACCAGTGCGGCAATAACCCCGATGAAAGTAATAAAGTTTAAGAAACTTAAATTAACACCTTCCATTAATGCATTATCACGTAACACATAGTTATAAACTAAGTTATTGAGAGGGACAGAAAGTCCAAGTACAACCGTAACAGCGATACCTAATCCAAATGCTGTTTTAACATTTTTAGAAACCGCTAAGAACGTACACATCCCTAAAAAGAATGCGAGAGCCATATTCTCAATAAAAACAGCGCGGACAAATAAGCTTATATAATGTTCCATGGTGATTAGTCCTCTTCAACCTGTGCAGGTTTCAATGTACGTAATCCCCAAATCAGCAAGCCAATAATAAAGAACGCGCTAGGTGCTAACAGGAATAAACCGTTAGGTTGATACCATCCTCCATTTTGGATGGATTCCATCACAGTAATGCCGAATAATTTGCCAGAACCAAAAAGTTCACGTAAAAATCCAACTAGGATCAAGATAACACCGTATCCTAAACCATTACCAATACCATCCATAAAGCTTTCAATTGGAGGCGCTTTCATTGCATAGGCTTCTGCTCGTCCCATTACAATACAGTTAGTAATGATAAGACCCACAAAGACCGAAAGTTGTTTTGAAATTTCGTAAGCATAGGCTTGCAAAATTTGGTCAACAACAATAACAAGCGAAGCTATAATCGCCATTTGTACAATAATACGTACGCTACCGGGAATATAATTGCGAATAAGTGAAATAAAGAAGTTTGAAAATGCAGTGACTAATGTAACAGCAATTGTCATTACTAATGCTGTTTCAAGTTTAGTTGTTACCGCTAACGCAGAACAAACCCCTAATACCTGTAACGCAATCGGGTTGTTATCTAACAACGGTCCTAGTAAAACGCGTTTAATTTCTTTTGTATCAGCCATTTAATTCTCCTTCACGCACCTTTTTCAGGAATGGACCGAAACCGTTATTACCTAACCAGAAATCGAACATATGCTGTATACCATTTGATGTTAATGTCGCGCCAGAGAGGCCATCAATCCCATAAGGGCTATCCGTTGCGCCACCGCGAACGACTTTAATCGCAGGTAAGCCTTCCTCATTGAGGAGACGTTTACCTTTCCACTGTGCTTTCCACTGTGGATTATCGACTTCGCCACCTAATCCTGGCGTTTCGCCATGTGAATAATAAGTGATACCTTTAGATGTCACACCATCAATATCAATAGCAACGAAAGCATACATGACAGACCATAAGCCAGAGCCGTAAACAGGAAGCACTATTTCTGTTGTTTTACCTTGTTCATCAAGCACAAGATAAATTTCTGCACTATTAGCACGACGACGAATTTTTGCGATATCTTCTTCTGGTGATAAAGCAATAGATGTTTCTTCGTTGCGCAGTTCGTTATTTAAATTGAAATCGCCATTGCTATCTGTTAGCTCGCCCGTTTTAAAGTTCACTATTTTGGCTTTAATTCGGGAGTCATAGACTTTTAAAACTTCACTAGCCGTCATTTTAGGAACAAGTAAACCAGCAACATCAAGAATATTACGTTGTTTATCAAGTAGCTTTTGCTCTTCTTGCTTAGATTTAAGCCCTACCGCAGAGCCTGCTACAACAACAGAACAGACAAGACACAGAATAAAGACAACGAGGAACGTTCTTCCAACGCTATCTCTGTTTTTTTCTTTAGCCACGAGCATTTCTCCGCTTTATATTTGCCTGAACAACCAAATAGTCAAACAATGGTGCGAATAAATTGGCAAATAAGATTGCTAGCATCATTCCTTCTGGGTAAGCCGGATTGGCAACACGGATAAGAACACACATCACACCAATCAAAATACCATAAGCCCATTTACCTTTATCTGTGAATGAAGCTGATACGGGGTCTGTTGCCATAAACATCATACCAAAAGCAAAACCCCCTAAAACAAGGTGCCAGTACCAAGGCATAGAGAAGAGAGGATTTGTATCAGAACCAATAAAGTTAAACAGATATGACATTGCTATCATGCCGATAAGCACACCAGCAACAATACGCAATGAGGCAATGCGAGCAAATAGAATAACAGCCCCACCAATAAGGATCATCAGTGTAGAAACTTCACCAATAGAACCCGGAATGTTTCCTAAAAAGGCATCCATCCACGTAATAGGTTGATGAGTCACATTATTCAATAATGCATTTTCACCTGAAATAGACCATTGTGATAATGGCGTTGCGCCAGAAAAACCATCAGCCGCTGTCCACACAATATCACCAGAGATTTGTGCTGGGTAAGCAAAAAATAAGAATGCACGCCCTGCTAATGCTGGGTTTAAGAAGTTACGTCCTGTACCGCCAAAAACCTCTTTCGCAATAACAACACCAAACGTTATTCCTAATGCGGCCTGCCATAAAGGTAGTGTTGGTGGCACAATTAAGGCGAATAAAATAGAAGTAACAAAGAAACCTTCGTTAATTTCATGTCCACGAATAAAGGCAAACAGAACTTCCCAGAATCCACCTACAAGAAAAACAACTAAATAAATAGGAAGGAAATAAGTTGCACCAAGTAGCATCTTACTTGCCCAACCCGCATCAGCACTTAATGATGCACCTAAAAATTCAGCAAGACGATAATGCCAATCGGAGGCAATAATTTGCTGAAGTTCAGCACCACTATACAGTTGATTTAATGCAGGAATAGCTTGCTGACCAACATTATACATTCCCCAAAACATTGCAGGAAAAACAGATAACCAAACAAGGATCATCATCCGTTTTAGGTCAATGGTATCTCGAACATGCGCACCATTACGCGTTACTGTTCCCGGCGTATAAAAAACCGTAGAAACAGCCTCATAAAGTACATACCATTTAGCCAACTTACCACCGGGCTCAAAATGGTGTTCTACTTTCTCAAATAAATTTTTCAACCCCATGAATTACCCTTCCTGCTCAATTTTGGTCAATACTTGACGCAGTGCTGGGGCATACTCATATTTGCTAGGACAAACATAAGTACATAATCCCAAATCTTCTTCGTCTAATTCTAAACAACCCAATGCCTGAGAGCTGTCAGTATCGCCAACCAATAAGTCACGTAATAAATGTGTTGCCATTATGTCTAATGGCATCACACGCTCATAGTTACCAATTGGTACCATAGAACGTTCACCGCCATTCATTGTGGTTGTAAATGCAAAACGTTTCTTTTTTAAGAAATGACCAATCGTTGTTCTCGTAATAGAAAATTTATTACTACCAGGCATACCCCAGCCAAATAGCTCTTTATCACGACCTTCGCGTAAAACAGATACTTGATTATGAAAACGACCTAAATAGTGATGTGCATCATCACATTTCCATCCCCATAATACAGAGCCTGAAATAATGCGATTATCATCATCAATTAATTGGTCTTTTGTTAACTCATACAGATCTGCACCTAAACGGGTACGCACTAAACGAGGTAATTTTACTTGTGGGCCAGCTAATGACACCACACGTTTTGTATACAAAGAACCTGTTGTAAACAAATATCCAATGGCAATCACATCCTGATAATTAAGATGCCAAACCATTTTACGAGCACTTACAGGCTCTAAAAAGTGAATATGAGTCCCCACAAGCCCCGCAGGATGTGGACCACTAAATTGGTTATAACTAATTTGTCCATCATTTAATTTAGACGGTGATTTTTCGCCATGACAAACATACACTTTACCTTCTGTTAATTTTGATAAAACAATCAAGCCATCATTAAAAGCTTTTTCATTTTGTTCAATAATGACAGAAGCATCAGCCGCTAATGGATTAGTATCCATTGCAGTGACAAAAATTGCATTCGGTACAGTATCTAATTGCGGTGTTCGACTATAAGGTCGGGTTCTTAACGCTGTCCATAAACCTGAGTTTACAAGATTAGCTTGGACTTGTTCACGCGTTAAATCACCAAGAGATGCGCTATCATAACGTTCAAATGTTATTTCTTGGTCACCCTCAATTTCGATAACTATCGATTGAAATATACGACGCTCACCACGATTAATTTCAACAACTTTGCCACAAGCAGGACTTGTGAAAATAACGCCAGGATTCTTTTTATCTTCAAAAAGAGCCTGTCCTTTCTTAACATGCTCACCTTCCGAAACCATCATAGAAGGACGCATACCAACATATTCTTCACCTAATAATGCGACGTGTTGAATAGTGGGTCCGTCTTCTATCACTTGGGCAGGCGCTCCTGCAATTGGGAGGTCGAGTCCTTTTTTAATTTTAATCATAAGATTTGCACAAGTTTATCAGTTAAACCCTAAGCTACAAATTCACCCCGAAAATGTAGCGACTCTGTAATAAAAACGCCTTAAAACACTTTTTTGTTTTAAGTTCTTTATCTCCGATAATTGTTACTATTTTCTCTTATTCTGCCGACTTGAATTTTATCATCTCAGTTAAAACCTGTCTGACAATTCGAGTGATTTAGCTCAAGCAAATAAGATTATTATTTTAGCTGGATCGTCAATAACTCGAATAAACCGAGTAAACACATCATAAATCTCGACAAACGATTAATATTCATACAAAATGGTTTGTAAATTAAAAGGATTTATATAATATTTTAATTTACAAAATGATTGCTTGATTGCAATCTACTCATTACTTTATCAACAAATTTTAGGCCATTTTTCTGATAAAACCATGACCAATCACGCAAAACAATTAATCACTTTTTTAACATTAGCATTAATCACCCTATTTGTTAACGCTGAAAACAATTTAAAACTTCTTATTAATCAACCTCAGAAAATTTCTGGTCAACCTATTTATATCCAAATATTTAAAGAAGAGAATCTACTTGAGCTATATACAGAAAAATCAGATGGTTTGTTGCAAAAAGTACGTAGTTACCCTATTTGTAGCTATTCTGGAGGCTTAGGCCCCAAAAAATTTCAAGGAGATTTAAAAAGCCCTGAAGGCTTTTATCAGGTTAATAATATGCAATTAAATCCGAATAGTCGATTTTATCGAGCTATTAATCTTGGTTTTCCTAATCAATATGATAAATCAAAAGGATATACTGGCGACTTTTTGATGATACATGGAGCTTGTAAATCAGTGGGTTGTTACGCAATGACAGATGAGATTATGGATGAAATTTATCAATTTGCAGAGCTTGCACTAAAAAATGGTCAACAAGCCATAAATATTCATATTTTTCCATTTAAAATGACGGCTGAAAACATGGCAAAACATCAATATTCATCTGATATCGATTTTTGGCAACAACTAAAACCAGCCTATCAATATGTTGAGGAAAATAACAAAATTCCTTTAGTTACAGTCGAGCGTGGACGTTATTTAGTGAGAGATATACCCGCAATTAACTCACTGCCTAATACTGAAAATAAATGGTTACAAAATACGTATGCCTCTATCAAATAAGATAAACTCACCCGATGGAATACGTTGCCATGATTCGTTCCCTGTTAAAGGTAATGTCGCAATAACAGAAACTACATCACCGGCTTGAGTGTGTTGCTGAAAGTCAATTTCAACGTCTTGATCAAGTAGTTTGGCTTTACCGAATGGGGCTTTACGAGTTATCCAGTGTAAATTTGTTGAGCAAAATGCCATTACAAATCGACCATCGGATAACAGCATATTGAATACACCTTTTTGCCTTAATTGCGTGGCTAAAATAGCAATAAAACGAAAAACAGCAGGCCAATTTGCGGGTGTGCGTTTATACCGATTTTCAAGCTGATTTAAAATCCAGCAGAAGGCTTTTTCGCTATCAGTTTGTCCAATAGGCCTAAAACGGCCAGAATCAAGAGATTGATAGCCTTTAAGTTGGCCATTATGGGCATATGTCCAATTTCTACCCCATAATTCACGGGTAAATGGATGGGTATTTTCAAGAGAAACGTTACCGCGATTTGCTTGACGAATATGGGCAATCACCGCTTCTGATTTAATCGGGTATTCTTGAACAAAGCGAGCGACAGGTGATACAGCACTGGCTTGAGGATCTTTAAATGTACGACAGCCTAATCCTTCATAGAAGGTAATACCCCAACCATCTTTATGAGGCCCTGTTTTACCACCTCGAGGAATTAGCCCACTTAGACTGAAATTGATATCTGTCGGTACATTGGCACTCATGCCTAACAATTCACACATCGCCCACTCCTTCTTGCGAGTATTTGTTACTAACTATAACAATATCAACAGCAAATTATTTTTCCATTTCTTTCTCAATTAATTGGATAAGAATATGGATAACTTTAATATGAATTTCTTGAATTCGATCTGCATAACCAAAATGAGGTACTCTGATTTCAATATCTGCCGTTCCTGCCATTTTACCGCCATCTTTACCTGTAAGCGTGATGACTTTCATGCCTTTTTCACGAGCGGCTGCTATAGCTTTAATAATATTGCCAGAATTGCCTGATGTGGAAATACCAAGTAATACATCACCTTCTCTTCCTACCGCTTCCACATAACGTGAAAAAATGTACTCATAACCAAAGTCATTACCTACACAAGAAATATGACTGACATCAGAGATAGCAATTGCAGGATAACCAGGGCGGTTTTCACGGTAACGCCCTGTTAGCTCTTCAGCAAAATGCATTGCATCGCAATGAGAGCCACCATTACCACAAGATAATACTTTACCACCCGCTTTAAATGAGTCGGCTAATAATACAGCTGCGCGTTGAATAGCTTCAATATTGGCATCGTCTTGAAGGAAGCGAGTAAGTGTATCTGAAGCTTCTGTTAATTCACCACGGATAAGATCTTGGTACATAGGATATTCACTCCAAAAAGGTAATCGAACTGTCTTTACTCAGTGTAACGGATTACTCAGGATGAAAGAAGATACCCTGTACCTACAAATAGTAACTTATCTCATTTGAGTGTAATTTGTGAGCTACATTGTAATTAGAATGTAAATAGATTGATAAAACTTGGTAACTGCATTAGATCTAAATAACAAACAACAGGTCTGACCTCTGACATCTTGCAAAATACAGGAGTTTTATTATGACCCTACTCAGTATTGTGCTTTTTTTAGTACTTATTGGTGTACTCACGTATCGCAAATTTAGTATTGCGGTAAGTAGCCTTATTCTTATTGCCTATACTTTTGTTATGGGACTCGTTAATTTGTGGAGTTACTGGCTATTATTGCCTGTCGCTATTATTTTATTACCATTAGCGATTACCTCAATACGTAAAGCTTACATCTCAGCACCTGCACTTAAAGCTTTTAAAAAAGTCATGCCCTCAATGTCGAAAACAGAACAAGAAGCCATTGATGCAGGAACAACATGGTGGGAAGGCGAATTATTTCGTGGAGCACCAGATTGGAAACAATTACATAATTATCCAAAACCACAACTCACCGCAGAAGAACAAGCTTTTCTTGATGGCCCAGTAGAAGAAGTTTGTCGTATGACTAATGACTTTGAAATCACACATGAATTAGCCGATCTACCACCTGAAATTTGGCAATACCTAAAAGACAATCGTTTCTTTGCCATGATTATTAAAAAAGAATATGGCGGATTAGAGTTTTCGGCTTATGCACAATCTCGCGTATTGCAAAAATTAGCGGGTGTATCAGGTATTCTTGCAATAACAGTCGGTGTTCCTAACTCATTAGGTCCTGGGGAATTATTGCAACATTATGGTACTGATGAGCAGAAAAAACGTTATTTACCTGGGTTAGCTAAAGGCGATGAAATACCTTGCTTTGCATTAACTAGTCCTGAAGCAGGTTCTGATGCTGGGGCTATACCTGATAGCGGTATTGTATGTATGGGAGAATGGCAAGGTGAACAAGTACTGGGTATTCGTTTAACATGGAATAAACGCTATATAACCCTAGCCCCTGTCGCAACTGTATTAGGACTTGCATTTAAACTGCGTGATCCTGAACATCTTTTAGGTGAAAACGAAAATCCAGGTATTACCTGTGCATTAATCCCAACAGACGTTGAAGGTGTTGAAATTGGTCATCGCCACTTCCCTTTAAACGTCCCTTTTATGAATGGCCCAACTCGTGGTAAAGATGTTTT
Organism: Proteus myxofaciens ATCC 19692; assembly: GCF_001654855.1. Taxonomy (GTDB): domain Bacteria; phylum Pseudomonadota; class Gammaproteobacteria; order Enterobacterales; family Enterobacteriaceae; genus Proteus; species Proteus myxofaciens. The sequence continues at coordinate 6,965 of NZ_LXEN01000120.1, read as the reverse complement.
TGTACCTATCGATTATATTATTGGTGGTCCAAAAATGGCAGGACAAGGCTGGAGAATGCTTGTGGAATGCCTCTCTGTTGGTCGTGGTATTACCTTGCCTTCAAACTCAACAGGTGGATTAAAAAGTGCCGCAATGGCAACAGGTGCCTATTCCCGTATTCGCCGTCAATTTAAAATCCCTATTGGCAAAATGGAAGGTATTGAAGAGCCATTAGCTCGCCTTGCTGGTAATGCTTATTTACTTGATGCAGCGGCGACATTAATCACAACAGGTATTATGCTGGGAGAAAAACCCGCCGTTCTCTCTGCTATCGTAAAATATCACTGCACACATAGGGCACAGCGTGGAATTATTGATGCAATGGATATTGTTGGCGGTAAAGGCATTTGTCTTGGTCCTTCAAATTTTGTGGCTCGTGCTTATCAAGGCTCACCAATTGCAATCACGGTTGAAGGTGCCAATATTCTTACGCGTAGCATGATTATTTATGGCCAAGGCGCAATACGCTGTCATCCTTTCGTATTAGATGAAATAGCTGCGGCAAGAGATAATAACTTACATGATTTTGATCAGGCTTTATTTGGTCACTTAGGACATGTTGCAAGTAATACATTACGTAGTTTTTGGTTAGGTATGACGAATGGGCGCTTTAGCTCAGCCCCTACTCATGATGAAACTCGCCGTTACTATCAACAAATTAACCGTTTAAGTGCCAATATGGCGCTATTATCTGATGTCGCCATGGGTGTTTTAGGTGGAAGCTTAAAACGTAAAGAACGCATCTCAGCACGATTAGGTGATATTTTAAGTCATATCTTCCTCGCATCAGCAGCACTAAAACGCTATGAAGACGAAGGCCGTAAAACAGCAGATTTACCTTTAGTTGATTGGAGCGTCAGAGAAAGTCTTTACCAAGCTGAAAACGCGATAAACGAGCTATTACGCAATTTTCCAAGTCGTTTCATTGCAGGATTAATGCGCGTTATTATTTTTCCATTTGGTAAATCACAAAAACTACCATCAGATAAACTGGATCATAAAGTTGCTCAAATTCTTCAACAACCTTCTGAAACGCGTGATCGTCTTGGTAGAGGTCAATTCTTAACACCAAGTGAACATAATCCACATGGTTTAATGGAAGAAGCATTGCATGATATTTTAGCTGCTGAGCCTATTTTTGACCGCATTTGTCGCCTCTATGAGAAGAAATTTAGTTTTACTCAGCTTGATAAATTGGCGGATAAAGCACTAGCAGATAAACGAGTCACTCAAGAAGAGGCCGACATTCTGTATAAAGCAGAAAAAAACCGTTTACGCAGTATTAATGTTGATGAGTTTGACTTTGATGCATTGGCGGTACCTGCAAAAAAGCCGACAACGAGCAGTATTAAAAGGGACAAAGCTGCTTAGTTCTTTTTAATATGAATGATGATATCTAAAACAACAAACACCTCATTACAAGAAAGCAAAATGTAATGAGGTGTTTTACTATTAATAAATAATAAAAATTTATTTAAGTAGAGAACAATTAAAGATCTAATTCCAAAGCTAATAATTCATCGATAGTTTGGCGTCTTCTAATTAATTGAGCGTGTTCGCCGGTTAATAGCACTTCAGGAATAAGAGGTCGACTATTATAGTTTGAAGACATCGACGCGCCATAAGCACCCGTATCATGAATAATGATATAATCCCCCACTTGAGTTTTTGGTAATAATCGTGGAGCAACCATGCCACCTTCTTGTTGAGTAAAAACATCACCAGACTCACAAAGCGGTCCTGCTACAATCGTCTCTTCTAAAGCATCCGTTCTTAATTTGCCTGTTTTATCTAAAATTGAAATTTGATGATGACTGCCATACATTGCAGGACGCATCAAATCACTAAATCCAGCATCCACCAGCACATAATGCCGATTTCCCATGGATTTAACGGCTCTAACTTGTGAAACCAGAACACCAGATTCAGCCATTAAAAAACGACCCGGTTCAATCTCAAGCGTAATATCATGCCCTAAATGCTCAGCAATGCGTTGACGAGCGTTATCCCATAACGAAAAATAATGCTCTAAATTAACCACTACATCACCAGACTGATAAGGGGTTGATAATCCCCCACCCGCTGAAATAGCATGAATATCAATATTTGATGCCAATACTTGCTCAACCATTGCATCACAAACTGTTGATAAGTGTTGATAATCAACACCTGAGCCAATATGCATATGAAAACCGACTAAATGTAAATTATACTGGCGTATCACCTCAAGCGCTTCTGGTACATCTGCATGCCAAATACCATGTTTACTGTTTTCACCTCCTGTATTGGTTTTTTGGCTATGACCATGTCCAAATCCAGGATTAACTCTAATCCACACTGCATGCCCTTGATTACGCTCACCCAATTGACGAAGCATATCAATAGAACCCGCATTAACAGGAATATCGAGCTCAACAACGCGTTCTATTGTTTTTTCATCCAATAAATCCGCAGTAAACACAATTTCACTATTTTCTCGTCCACCTTCATAGCCAGCAACAAGTGCGCGTTCTATTTCGCCTAAAGAAACAGAATCAACTTTTACACCTTGCTCTTTCATTAATCGCAAAATATGAATATTAGAAGACGCTTTTTGAGCAAAACGTACAACATCAAACGCTTTCAATTGATTGATCCGCTCTAAAATAGTATCACCTTGATAAATCCATAAAGGCGTTCCATAAGTTTGAGCTAACTGGCATTGAACTGTATTTAGAGACGTTGGCATGATTTTTACTCATAAAGATAATTAGTGAATAACCACATTATTCATTAACTTTTTAGGGAATAAAAATATCAAATACGCTATAGTCTATTCATTTTTGATATAGGAATAATATATGGATATACCGATCAGTTGGCGACATATTGAGATTTTTCAAGCCGTCATGACCACTCAAAATTTAACTCAAGCGGCTGAAATTCTTAAAACATCACAACCGACGGTAAGCCGCGAGCTATCTCGTCTTGAATATTTATTAGCATTTAAACTATTTGATAGAATAAAAGGCAGGCTTCAACCTACAGCTGAAGGTTTACGTTTTTTTGAAGAAGTTCGCCGTTCTTATTACGGACTAGAAAGAATCATTAATACTGCTCAAAATATTCGCCATTTTCATCAAGCTGAATTAAATATCACTTGTTTACCTGCTTTTGCTCAATCATTACTACCCGCAATTTGCCGACAGTTTCTTAATCAATATTCTGATGTTAATTTAACAATAGTGCCTCAAGAGTCGCCTTTGTTAGAAGAATGGTTATCAGCGCAACATTATGATTTAGGCTTAACAGAACACCCGCAAACGCCAGCAGGAACAAAGCAAGAAACGTTACTTACGCTTAACGAAGTGGCTATTTTACCTAAATCGCATCCATTAAGTGCAAAAACACAATTATACCCTCATGATTTTCAAAATATGCGGTTTATTAGCTTGTCTGCAAATGATAGTTATCGACAACTTATTGATGCGCTTTTTATCAAAGAAGGTATTTCACGACAATTAGTGATGGAAACACAAAGTGCGGCATCTATTTGTGCAATGGTGAGTGAAGGTATTGGTATTTCAATTGTGAACCCTATCACTGCGCTAGATTATAAAGACAAAGCGATATGTATTCGCCCTTTAAGTTTTACTATTCCTTTTACAATCAGTTTAATTACGCCGTCTCATCGCCCATCATCACAATTAGTCACCTATTTTATTGAGACAATGAAACATTCTCTGGCTAATTATCCTGAGCAATTAACGCAAGCTTTCACCCGATAAAGCCGACCAATAAGATGAAGATGCAAACCACTCAACAAGAAAATCCAGCAATGTGCGTACTGCAACAGGCATATTTTGCCGACTTGCTAACACCGCATAGATACCCATTGGTTTTGCCTGATAATGAGTGAGAAGTTGTATTAATTCATTATTCTCAAGATAGGGTTTTACAGAATAATAAGGCTGTAATGAAATTCCCATACCTTTAAGTGTTGCTTGAAGTAAAACCACAGATTCATTTGCACTTAAATTACCGCCAACAGGCACTGAATAATGTTCATCACCTTGAATAAACTCCCACAAACTACGACCAAAAAAGCGATATGTGAGACATTGATGATGAACTAATTCGTCTGGGCTTTGTGGTATCCCTTCTTTTTCTAAATAATCTTTGCTTGCACAGACAACAGAAATACAGGTAGCTAAAGAGCGGGCGATAAGATTGGGTTCAAGATGATTAGTAATACGTAATGCAATATCAATACGTTCTTCAATAAGATTAACGGTTTGATTGGTGATTTGTAAATCCACCGCGATCAGTGGATATTGTTGCATAAATTCTGATATCGCAACGGATAAAATACTATTCGCTAATGATTGTGAACTGGTAATACGAACAAGACCACTAATTTGATGTCGCTCTTTAGGCGTACTAGCGGGTATGCTTTCTGCTAATTCTAGTAATTCTAAACTTTGCTGATAAACTCGCTCACCAACTGATGTTAAACTTTGTTGTCTTGTTGTTCTATGTAATAAACGAACACCCGCCCATTCTTCCATTTCAAGCAAATAACGCGTTACCATTGCCCTAGACATATTCAGATAATCTGCAGCTTTTATCATACTGCCTTGTTTAACAATAGTGACAAAAACCTCTGATGCTTTGATTTTATCCATAGTATATGCTCGATATATGCAACAATGCGTTAACTAAAATAGGGTTTTTCTCTTGTTTTATGCAACCTATTATAGACAGCAACAACATTATGGAGAAAACAAAAGATGAAAAAATTACTTCCTTTAGCACTTGCAACATCCGCCTTATTCGTATCATCCGCTATGGCGACTGATTTAACCCTAGATATTTATAATCCTGGTGAAGCAAGCGTATTTCCAGTTTCTTCTGAAATTATTTATGGCGACAAAGATGCTATTTTAATTGATGCTCAATTTCAAAAGAATGATGCACAAGTATTAGTCGATAAAATAAAAGCATCGGGCAAAAACTTAAAATATATCTATATCAGCCATTCTGATCCTGACTTTTATTTTGGATTAGATACCATTACAGCAGCATTTCCTAATGCCAAAGTTATTGCTTCTGCACCCACAATTAAAGCCATTAATGAAACCCAAGCAGGAAAGTTGGCTTATTGGGGCCCGACTCTTAAAGAAAATGCCCCTAAAAAGATTGTCATACCACAAGCCGTAGAGGGTAATAGTTTCTCAATCGAAGGTGAAAAAATCTATATTAAAGGCCTAGATAGTCAATCACCTGATAGAACATATTTATATGTTCCTAAATTAAATGCAGTGATGGGTGGCGTCTTGCTTTCTGAGAATATTCATGTTTGGCTAGCAGATACACAGTCAAAGGCTGATCGTCAACATTGGGTTAATGCACTAGAGCAAATGAAAACCTTATCACCTAAGAAAGTGATCCCTGGTCATTATTTACCAACTACTAATTATGATATGCAATCAATTGATTTTACATTGAATTATCTTAAAAATGCAGAGACAAAACTCGCTGAAACTAAAAACTCAGCAGAATTTATTACTGCTATGGAAAAAAGCTATCCAAATCTAGCAGATAAATCGAGCTTAGAACTTAGTGCAAAAGTATTAAAAGGAGAAATGCAGTGGCCTCAATAACACGTAATCCCACAAATACCCATGATCAAAAAACATTACATTATGTATATGATCCCCTTTGTGGCTGGTGTTATGGTATTGCGCCGTTAATTGATATTGTGAATCATGATTCTTCTTGTCCAATAAAGTTACATGGTGGTGGACTTTTTACACCTGCAAGAACCGTAACGGGTGGGCAATTATGGAAAGATCATGTGACTCCAATTGATGAGCGCATTAGCCAATTATCAGGACAACTATTTAGCCGACAATATCAAGAAAACTTAGGTAATACAGAGATGACATTAAATTCTCTTTTACCCATATCCGCCATTATTGTCGCTGAAGAATTAGAAAACCGCGGTGTAGAATTATTAAAGGCTCTACAAATTGCCTATTATCAAGATGGTTTAAATATTAGTGATAAACAAATGTTACTGTTTATCGCACATAAATTAGGTTTTGATATCACATTGTTTTCTTCTTTATTTAAGCAAGTTAATGAAACACAAGTTGCTCAGCATTTACAACAAACTCAGCAACTGATGAGCCAAGTCAATGGGCGAGGCTTTCCTACATTATTTATTGAAGAAAATCAGACTTATCATTTAATTCCTATCGAAAAATATATAGGTGATGAAAACGGTTGGCGACAATTTATTAAAGAAGCACTTTAAGTCAATTAATCTCAATCACAGTGCTATTTATCGATTATTAGCACTGTGTTAAATATACCATTTTAATAGAGCTATGTTACTTATATCGACTTTTAATAAATTAATTTAATAAGATGTGCAGGTAAATTTCTGTACATCTTTTTTCTTTTACTTATATCACCTTTTCTTTTTATTGAGTTTTAGTAGAGATTTAAAAATAAAAGCGTTGATTTAAGTGTAATTTTATTTCCTAATATGATTAATGTAGAGAAAGAAAGACAAGATCCAAATGCAATTTTATTTACGTGTTCTTTGGTTTTTATATAGGTACCAATATAAATCACAATACCTAACAAAGAGCTTAGTAAGAGAATGTAAAGCAATAAATCCACCCCACACCATGCAGTAATTGCACCAATTAATTTAATATCACCAAATCCTAAAATACATTCTTGATAAAGAAAGTAACCTAATAAATAAATGCTATAAAATAGCCCTACACCCAATAAAAAACCATTAAAGACATTTTCTAAAGTTACTATTTGATAAGGAGTGCTATTGAGGATAAATCCTAAGGATAATAAGCCAAAAGTCATATTATCGGGTAAGAGAAAATAATCAGTATCAAACATCGCAAGTAATAAAAAA
>NZ_LXEN01000119.1 GCF_001654855.1 Proteus myxofaciens ATCC 19692 | reverse complement strand
TAAAAACTTAAAATAGCCAAGAGAATAAAAATAAATAATGAAGAGGCTAATATTCCCCAATATAAACAGCAAAATAAGTAACATAACCAGAACTGATAGCGTCGTGATGCTGATAATAATGCTAATATGGGTATCGGAGAGTATGTATATAAAAGACTAAAACAAAAATGTAAGCAATGAATGGGCATTTTACTCAACAATTTTCGCTGTATTTTTACTTCTTGCTGATTTAACGTTGATTTTAACCTCGTATTTAGCATGGTTTTTAGTCTTTTCACTCACTTCTCCTTAGAGACAATTTATCCTTTAATTTGATTATAAATACGCTCTTTTTAAACTGCCTTTTTTCTATAAAATTTACAGTAAAAACATGAACCTTTACGATGAAACTCACAAAAAACTTTACGATAAATTATCAATAAACATAAAGTGATAACTTGCATGCAATAGTGGCATGCGTATGATGCATATCACATATTTTATTTATCACGATTAACTATCTTATACGTAAGGGTTTCACGTTATGCGTATTCCTCGCATTTATCATTCACAACCGCTTATAGCTGGTACTCAAATTTCGTTAGAAGATGAAGCATCCAATCACGTTGGTCGTGTATTAAGAATGTCAAAAGGGCAAAAAATTGCTCTTTTTGATGGTTCTAATCAAGTTTTTGATGCTGATATTGTCGAAAGCACTAAAAAAACAGTTATTGTGCAAGTGAATGAAGGACAAGTAGATGACAAAAACTCACCTCTTGATCTTCATTTAGGCCAAGTGCTTTCTCGTGGTGAAAAAATGGAGTTCACTATTCAAAAATCAGTAGAATTAGGCGTAAATACAATTACCCCACTGATCTCTGAACGCTGTGGTGTTAAACTTGATGCCAACCGTCTAGAAAAAAAATATCAACAATGGCAAAAAATTATTATCTCAGCTTGTGAGCAATGTGGGCGTAATACAATCCCACAATTGATGCCCGTGATATCACTAGAAGAATGGTGTGCTCAACCAGATGATAGTTTAAAACTTAATTTACATCCTAGAGCAACACAAAGCATCAATACGTTACCTTTACCTGTCAAAAAAGTACGTTTATTGATTGGTCCTGAAGGAGGGCTTTCTCCTAACGAAATCGCTATGACAGCAGAACATCATTTTACTGATATTTTATTAGGTCCTCGTGTATTAAGAACTGAAACCACAGCCCTCACCGCAATCACCGCTTTGCAAGTTCGATTCGGCGATTTGGGATAAAGGAGAAATAATGATTAAATTAGGTATTGTGATGGATCCTATTTCATCCATCAAAATAAAAAAAGACACCAGCTTTGCCATGTTATTAGAAGCTCAACGCCGTGGTTGGGAAATCCATTATATGGAGATGAACGATCTTTACTTGCAACAAGGTCAAGCTCGTGCACATACACGTAAACTCAACGTTGAAGAAAACCCTGAAAAATGGTTTGAGTTTGGCCAAGAGCAAGATATAGAATTAAGCTCCCTTGATACCATTTTAATGCGTAAAGATCCGCCTTTTGATACTGAATTTATCTATGCAACGTATATTCTTGAGCGTGCTGAAGATGAAGGAACCTTAATTGTCAATAAACCACAAAGTTTACGTGATTGTAATGAAAAGCTCTTCACTGCGTGGTTTTCCTCATTAACACCAGATACATTAGTGACTCGTGAAGCAAAACATTTACGTGCTTTTCACGAAAAACACGGTGATGTTATCTTTAAACCATTAGATGGCATGGGTGGTGCTTCTATTTTCCGTTTGAAAAAAGAAGATCCTAATGTAGGTGTCATCATTGAAACGCTGACAGAACATGGGCATCGTTTCTGTATGGCACAAAATTTCTTACCTGAAATTGTTGATGGTGATAAACGTATTTTAGTTGTTGATGGCGAACCTGTGCCCTATTGTTTAGCACGTATTCCTGCAAAAGGTGAAACTCGTGGTAATTTAGCTGCTGGTGGTCGAGGAGAAGCTCGCCCATTAACAGAAAGCGATTGGGCTATTGCACGTGAAGTCGCACCAACCTTAAAACAAAAAGGCTTAATTTTTGTTGGGCTTGATATTATCGGCGATCGTTTAACTGAAATTAACGTCACAAGCCCTACTTGTGTGCGTGAAATTGAAGCCGCTTTCCCTGATATATCTATTACAGGTATGTTAATGGATGCGATAGAAAATCGCCTGAACAAGAAAAACTAATTTTTAAACACGCGAAGCGAAGGGTTTAAAAGTATTAACCTAGCCCCTATATGAAAAATATCAGTAGGGCTAGGTTTTTTAATAAACAATCAGGGAACAGTATTACTATTATGAATTTACTTAACCATTTTCTTATTGCCATGCCTTCATTAAGCGATCCGCTATTTGAGCGCTCGGTCGTCTATGTTTGCGAACATAATGAAAACGGTGCGATGGGTTTAATTATTAATAAACCTATCGAAGATATCTCTGTTGAAGGCGTACTTGATCAATTAGAAATATTTTCAACGGATAGAGACGAGGCAATTAGCTTACAAAAGCCTGTTATGTCTGGTGGGCCTGTTGCTGAAGAGCACGGTTTTATTCTGCATACACCGGTTTCTGGTTTTAGTTCTAGCATTAAAATTAGTAACAGCACGATGATAACAACATCAAAAGATGTATTAGAAACATTAGGTACAACAAGACAACCAGAGCAAACCTTAGTTTCATTGGGTTATGCAAGTTGGGAAAAAGGTCAATTAGAAAAAGAGATCTTAGAAAATAGCTGGCTAACAGTCGAAGCTACTCCTCAAATTATTTTTGATACTCCCATTGCAGAGCGTTGGCAAAAAGCAGCTGAATTAATCGGTATTGATATTCATACCATTTCACCTATGGCTGGTCATGCATAATGGCAAATAGAACAGTAATGGGTTTTGATTTTGGCACCAAAAGCATAGGCGTTGCGATAGGCCAAGAAATAACCGGTACAGCAAGGCCTCTTGCCTCTTTTAAAGCAAAAGATGGCATTCCTGACTGGTCACAAATCGAAAAAATTATAAAAGAATGGCAACCTGATCTTGTTGTTGTTGGTCTTCCTCTTAATATGGATGGCACAGAGCAGTTTGTAACAACGCAAGCAAAAAAGTTTGCTAACCGCTTACATGGCCGTTTTGGCGTTCAAGTTACTTTACACGATGAACGTTTAAGCACAGTAGAAGCTCGTGCTCATCTTTTTGACCACGGTGGTTATCGTTCATTAGATAAAGGCAGTGTTGATGCCGCATCAGCGGTTATTATTATTGAAAGCTGGTTTGAACAGCAGTATTAATTAAAAACACAGTTATTATGCATAGCCCTCTCTCTAAGATATATCTATTATATAAGGTATAAGACATTACAAAGCATCTTATTCTATTTACTGATTAATCCTTCATGTTGCCGTTGTTGGCGGCTTTGCATGAAGGTTTGCATACCATACTCGCTTCCTGTTTGTATTAATGTGGATACTTGATGGTATTTGCTTTCTCGAATCAAATGAGCAATTCCTTGGGTTACTAACATAATTTCAAATATAGCAATTCTTCCTTTATTAATAGCAGGAATAAGCTCTTGTGAAATAATGGCTCTTAAACTACCTGCTAGCTGAGATGAAACCCATTGTTTTTCATTTGTAGCAAATGTGTTTGTCATTCTTTCCAGTGTTTGTACTGCACCTTTAGTATGTAACGTTGCTAAAACAAGATGGCCTGTTTCAGCGGCTATTAGTGCCATTTCAATACTTTGTCTATCTCTTAACTCACCAAATACTATTACATCAGGATCTTGGCGCAATGCACTTTTTATTGCGTAATCAATACTTTTTACATCACGACCAATTTCACGTTGCTGGATCATGCTCTGCTTATTTTGATGAATAAATTCAATGGGATCTTCAAATGTCAGTATATGTTGTCTCGTATATTGATTGAGATGATTAATCATCGCCGCTAATGTTGACGATTTTCCACTTCCTGTTGTCCCCGTTATTACTATTAGCCCATGAGAGTAATTCTCAAGTAATTCAGAAACAGATTCAGAAATACGTAAAGAAGCTAATGTAGGAATTTGTTGACTAATTATTCTGATAACAGCAGAAATTCCTTTGTATTGGCAAAACAAGTTAACGCGTAATCGTTGCCCATCACATAATGTTATTGCCGTATCAATTTGGCTATTTTCTTCAAATTGTTGCTTTTCAATATCATTTAAAAAAGGGATAAACCAAGCCAGTAGCCTTTCTGATGTGATAGGTTTGCATTGATTTTGTTGATAAAGTATCCCATTTATTCTTAATCGAGGTACTTCACCACAACAAAGATGCAGATCAGAGGCATTATGCTTTACACTGTATGTAATTAAATTTTCCATATTCATTTTATTATCTCCTGAGTTGCCATGAATACTATTAAACAGAATCTCGTCAATGTCAGGTCTCACATTGACTCAGCAGCACATAAATGCGGCCGTTCTCCAGAAGAAATTACATTGCTTGCAGTCAGTAAAACAAAACCTGTGAGCGATATAGAAAAAGCCATTGCCTGTGGGCAAACTGAATTTGGTGAAAATTATGTTCAAGAAGGCGTTGATAAAATCAATTATTTTTCAACAAATTCTTCGCTAATTTGGCACTTTATTGGTCCATTGCAATCAAATAAAACACGCCTAGTCGCTGAAAATTTTGCGTGGTGCCATACCATTGATAGATTGAAAATAGCCAAAAGATTAAGTGAACAACGTCCTGAATCTCTACCTGCACTTAATGTACTAATTCAAATCAATATTAGTGATGAAAACAGTAAATCAGGTATTTTGCTTTCAGAACTTGATGGGTTAGCGGCACAAATTTCAATTTTACCGGGTATTAAATTACGTGGATTAATGGCGATACCCGCACCAGAAAGTGGCTATGAGCAACAAGTACAAGTATTAACTAAGATGGAACAAGCATTTAAAGCGTTACAATCTCAATATCCAGATATCGATACCTTATCTATGGGTATGACAAATGATATGGATGCAGCCATTGCTTGTGGCTCTACATTAGTTCGTATAGGTACGGCTATTTTTGGTGCAAGAGATTACTCCTCCAATAAATAACAGAGGTCAACATGGAACATCGTAATATTGCCTTTATTGGCGCAGGAAATATGGCTCATGCTATTATTGCAGGCCTTGTCACTGGTGGTTATCCTGCTGAAAAAATCACAGTCAGTTCACCGTCAGATACACGTCGTGAGCCACTACAAAAAGAGTTCGGTATTAATAGTACAGATGACAACATAAAAGCCATTGAACAAGCAGATGTCATTGTGCTGGCAGTAAAACCACAAATGATGGAAACTGTTTGCCAGCCATTACAATCCATTGATTTTGAAAATAAACTAGTTCTAACTATCGCCGCAGGTATTCCTGCTAATCGTTATAACGATTATTTAGCGACCAAATTGCAGCTTGTTCGTATTATGCCAAATACGCCTTCTCTTGTTGGAAAAGGGCTAAGTGGTATGTTTGCAGAGTCTACCGTTTCAGTTAAAGATAAACAGTTTTCAGATGACTTAATGAAAAGTGTCGGCATAACTATTTGGGTAGAGAAAGAATCAGCTATCAATGATATTATCGCAGTTGCAGGTAGTGCTCCTGCCTATTTCTTCTTGTTTATGGAATCTATGCAACAAGAAGCTGAACGTTTAGGTTTTTCACCAGATGTTGCTAGAACGATTGTTCAACAAGCTGCCAATGGTTCAACTGCGTTAGCTGAAAAACAAAGTACCTTAGCTTTTTCAACATTACGTGAACAAGTTACCTCAAAAGGTGGAACAACAGCAGCTGCCTTAGCACAATTTTATGAAGGTAAATTACCGGAAAATGTCGCATCTGCAATGCAAGCGGCAATAAGACGTGCACAAGAAATGGAAAAACAATTTTAATTTCATCAGGGCTAACTAATGAATTTTTTAAATTTTGTCATTATGACAGTTATTCAACTCTACACCGCAGTCCTCTTACTCCGTGTATGGATGCAATGTGTTAGAGCTGATTTTTATAATCCTTTTTCACAATTTGTAGTCAAAATTACACAACCTATTATTCGTCCATTAAGAAGTATAATTCCTTCTATTGGTTCTATTGATACGGCATCTGTTTTACTTGCTTATGTATTGATCCTTTTAAGCATAATTGTTCCTTCTTATCTATCAGGAAGTTCAATACCTTATTCTTTAGTGCTCCCTTATGCCTTTATTGAGCTATTAACAACAGCCGGTAAAATTGTATTCTGGCTAATCATTATTAGAGCGATTCTCAGTTGGATAAGCCAAGGTCGTAATCCTATTGATCGCCTGTTATTTGATTTAACAGAGCCGTTAATGTCGCCAATACGTCGTATTATTCCTGCAATGGGTGGATTAGATTTCTCTGCCATGATTGTTCTTCTTATCCTTTATGCGTTGAATTATTTACGTGTAGATATTTTACAGTGGTTATTTAGCGTAACGCTTTACTAAGGAACAAGAATGAAAAAAGTTGTTTTAGCTACCGGTAATCCAGGAAAGGTTAAAGAGTTAGCCTCTTTACTTGCTGATTTCGGATTAGATATCGTCGCACAAACAGAGCTAGGTGTTGATTCTGTTGAAGAAACGGGATTAACTTTTGTAGAAAACGCACTTATTAAAGCGCGCCATGCTGCAAAAGTAACAGGCTTACCTGCAATTGCTGATGATTCTGGTATTTCTGTTGATGCATTAGGTGGTGCACCTGGCATTTATTCTGCTCGTTATGCAGGACTTGACGCGAATGATCAGCTAAATTTAGAGAAATTACTTGATGCAATGAAAGATATTCCTGACGAAAAACGCCAAGCACAATTTAACTGTGTTCTCGTTTATATGCGTCATGAAAATGATCCCACTCCACTTATTTTTCACGGCATTTGGCATGGCGTATTAACACATAAAATGCATGGTGAAGGTGGATTTGGTTATGATCCTATCTTTTTTGTCCCTGAATTAAATTGTACTGCGGCACAATTAACTCGAGAGCAAAAAAATCAATATTCCCATCGTGGTAAAGCGCTTAAATTAATGTTGGATGCACTTAAGAATGCTTAAGTTGCCACCATTAAGCTTGTATATCCATATTCCTTGGTGTGTACAAAAATGTCCTTATTGTGATTTCAATTCACATACATTAAAGGGCGAAGTACCACATAAGGAATATGTACAACATTTACTCAATGATTTAGATGATGACCTTATTCACGTTGGCTCCCGTGAAGTGCAAACTATCTTTATTGGTGGTGGAACACCAAGTTTATTAAGCGCAGAGTCAATGGCAGATTTGCTTTATGGCGTGAAAGAACGCATTGCAGTCAGGCATGATGCAGAGATAACCATGGAGGCTAATCCTGGTACTGTTGAAGCAGAACGCTTCTCAGGCTTTCAACGAGCGGGTGTAAATCGTATTTCAATCGGTGTACAAAGCTTTGGCAATGATAAGCTTATTCGTTTAGGCCGTATTCATGATGCTGATGAGGCAAAAAAAGCTGCTCAATTAGCAAGAGAATTGGGCTTACGTAGCTTTAATTTAGATTTAATGCATGGATTACCTGACCAATCATTACCACAAGCTCTTTCAGATTTACAGCAAGCTATTGAGTTATCGCCACCACATCTTTCTTGGTATCAATTAACGATTGAGCCTAATACACAATTTGGATCTCGACCGCCTAAATTACCGGATGATGATATGTTGTGGGATATTTTTTCACAAGGCGATAAGTTGCTCACAGCAGCAGGATATCAGCAATATGAAACATCGGCTTATTGCAAACCTGGATATCAATGCCAGCATAATCTTAATTACTGGCGCTTTGGTGATTATTTAGGTATTGGTTGTGGTGCGCACGGTAAAATAAGTTTTACTGATGGACGCATTATGCGAACAGTGAAAACAAAGCATCCAAAAGGTTTTATGGAAGGCCGTTATCTTCATCAACAAAGTTTTGTTGATAATGATGACCGTCCATTTGAATTTTTTATGAACCGTTTTCGCTTATTAGAGGCATTTCCACGGCAAGATTTCAGTGATTATACTGGTCTTCCTGAAAATATTATCCGACATCAAATTGATGAAGCATTGGCATTAAAGTATATCAGTGAAACACCAACACATTGGCAAATAACGCCTCATGGTAAACTCTTTTTAAATTCGCTACTTGAGTTATTTTTATAATAACTACTATTGCTACTACCCAATAAAAAAATGCCCAAATTGAATCAACAGTTTGGGCATTTCTTATTAGGCAATTTAGGCAATAGTCATCTTAAAGCGTGTTTTCTACTGCTTTAATTTGCTCAACCATGCTCTCTAATCCACCACCAGAGAGATACCAAAGATCAGCTTTTAAATAAACAATATCGCCGTTTTTATACGCAGATGTTGATTTGATTTCTTCGGTTTCAAACTTCTCTTTTTCTAATTTATCCGCGCCAATTGCCTCACTTCGATCAACAATTAAAATCACATCAGGATTGGCTTTTGCTATCATTTCAGGGGTAACAATACGACGTTTGCCTTTTTCTTCTTCAGCAACTGGCGGTAATTCAGCTTTTTTCACTTTAACAACATCGTAAACAACACTTTGGTTGTTTGGCATTAAATTACCCGCATTATGCATTAGTACTAATACTTTTTTATCTGATTCAGCCGCTTTTTTCTGAGCTTGTTCAATTACGGTATTTAATTGAGCTAATTGTTGTTCAGCGTCTTTTTCTTTATTAAACAGCTTACCCATTAATTTGGTATTCGCTTCTACTGAATTGAGATAATTAGCGCTATTTGTGCTTAGACTAATTGTCGGTGCAATTTTAGTTAACTCATCATAAGAAGCACCTTGACGACCTGTAATAATAATAATATCTGGTTTTAACTCAGCTAATTTTGCTAAATCAGGTGATTTCATACCACCTACATTAGCAACATCCTTAGCAATACTTCCTTTGATATAATCAGGCGCATTACCTAAAGGTAAACCAACAACTCTATCTGATAATCCTAATTTATCTAACGTGTCATACAAGCCAAAATCAAAAAGTACCACTTTTGATGGATTATTAGGGACAACGGTTTCACCTAATGCATGTTTAATGGTGACTTTGTCATTTTGCTGACTAATAATTTGATTAGGATGATATTCAGCTGGGGTTTTACTCAATGCAGAAAAACTGGTTACTGAAAGAATAGATGCAATAACTAATGGAAGGATCTTTTTCATTAACTTAGCCCTGTTTAAGTGAAAGTCTCAAACAGGGCATTCTAAACAGCTCACCTTACAAGTCAATTAAATAAGAATGATTTTCATTGTTATTTCCAATTATTGTGAATTAACAATAGATAAATCTTATTAATAATAAGGTTAATCTGGCTATATAACCCGAAGTTCTATTTTTTCAGCGAATTAATTAATTCTATTCTCTGATTTTCCATTTGTGTTATTTTACCGCAAGCTTGTTGTCCAAATTGATTAAATGCCGTTTCTTGTTGTTTCCACTCTTTTTGTATCGTTTCTTGGAAACCATCAAGATTATCAAATAAACCACTTAATGCTTTTTTTCTATCACCATTGGCTGCTGCTAAAAGCTGTTTTTGACCTAATTCATTAATACTATCTTGCAACATACCACCAAGGCTGCTTTCAATTAATTCACGTCCCTTTACTTCAACTTGCTTAATTGCCTGAGAATTAAAGGTTATATTATTAGGCTTAACACTGATAACACTATCCATTTGTTGATTAAGTCCCTTCTCTAAGTTTTGTAAACGAGTAAGAAGATGACTATCTTTTCCAAATGTTTCTATCACAACTTTATCAAGCACTTTACGAGAATCTTGTAATTTAGCCCCTGTTTCTATTCTTAACCAAGGAATATCTTGTCTTACTGTCGCTTGATATTTTTTCGCTAATTCTTGTTGCTGTGGCGTTAGCGTGACACTTTTTTCATCTTTAAGTAGTGTACCATCAGGGTAAATAATCAATAAGCCATTTGAACCTGCAACTTCAACAAAATCAGGTGTGATGCGCAAATCGTCTTTTGGTGTTATTGCACAATTAAAACTTGGTGCTGCAGTGGCTGAACTCGCAATAAAAATAAGTGCGACTGCTATCTTTTTAAAACCCATAATCACTCTCCTACAAACGTGCGAGCATGCTTCGTTTATGATAAATAAAGCTAAAATATCGAACGACCGACTTTATTGGCTAATAATTCGAGTGCAGTACATCCCGCTAATGAATTTCCTGATTTATCTAACTCAGGTGACCAAACAGCGACGGTAAATGCATCAGGAACAACAGCAATAATACCGCCACCAACACCAGATTTGCCTGGAATTCCTATACGAAAAGCAAATTCACCAGCACCATCATACATACCACAAGTTAACATTAACGCATTAATTTGGCGTGTTTGTCTTGGCGTAATAATCTGATTTTTACTACCGATACTCATTCCTTGATTAGCGAGATAACTAAAACAGCGAACAAGTTCAATACAACTCATTTCAATTGAGCAATAGTGAAAATAGTTATCAAGAACCGTAATAACATCATTATCGAAGTTATTAAAAGATTTCATTAAATAAGCAATCGAGGCATTACGACTAAGATGTTCCATTTCTGATTTAGCAACAACAGTGTTATAGCAAATATCAGGTGTTTCTGTAAGTAAACGAATAAACTCTAGCATTCGCTGTTTAGGTGCACTTAATCTTGATTGCAACATATCGGTAATAACAATTGCACCGGCATTAATAAATGGATTTCGTGGTATTCCTTTTTCAAGCTCTAATTGTATTAATGAATTAAAAGGTAAACCTGATGGCTCTTTACCAACACGCTGCCATATTTCATTTTCTTCATAACGAGTTAATGCCAAAGTCAAACTCAGTACTTTAGAAATAGACTGAATAGAAAAGCGTTTACTGGCAAACCCTGTTTGAAATAACTCACCGTCAACGGTATATACCGCCATTGCTAATTGGTGAGGTTCAACATTAGCAAGTACAGGAATATAATCCGCAACTTTTCCTTGTCCTATAAGCGGTTTAATTTGTTGCAAAATATCTGACAGTAATTCGTTAGATAACGTTGTAGTCACAGCCTCTTCCCCAGACGGACAAGGGCATCCTTTGGATGCCCTTTATTATTATTTGCTAAATTAAGTCTTATATCAGTCCCACCAAACATCAAATAATTCTGATGTTTGTACATCCTGCATTTTTTTCTCTTTTAAGAAATTTTCAATTAATTGGCGATGTTCTTCTGTACATTTACCAATTTTTTGTAAGCAAATTAGACCTTCCCAACTCAGATATCCACTCGCATCAAATGCTAGCCCATTAGGCTCAATGACATCGAGGATCAATTCATCAACAAAACGATCCACTTCGTCAATAGGGGTATTTTCTGGGAAACTCCATTTAACTGAAAAACCTAATTCCTGAAATTCATCGATACGTAATTTTTTACGTAAACGGCGACTACGTTGCTGTTTAGCCATTATTTTACCCTCTTAAACATAAGATCCCATACACCATGCCCTAATCGATGACCGCGTTTTTCAAACTTAGTCACAGGGCGGGTTTCAGGTCGTGGTACAAAATCGTGAGTTTTTGACAAATTATGATAACTATCAACACTTGTCATTACTTCAAGCATATGTTGCGCATATGGCTCCCAATCTGTCGCCATATGGAAAACACCGCCTATTGTTAATTTCTTTAAAATTAATTCTGCAAATGGTACTTGAACAATTCGGCGCTTATTATGTCGAGCTTTATGCCATGGATCAGGAAAAAATAACTGAACCATGCTTAAACTATTATCAGGGATCATATGATTGAGTACTTCAATCGCATCATGGCACATGACCCTTAAATTAGTAGCGTTCTCTTCTTGCGCACTCGCAAGACATGCCCCGACTCCTGGTGCATGCACTTCAATACCAAAATAATTATTTTCAGGCGAATTTTTTGCCATCGTCACAAGTGAAGTACCCATGCCGAAACCAATTTCTAAAACAACTGGCGCTTCGCGTCCAAAAATCTGACTGAAATCGATAAGTTCCGGTTGATATTCAATTCCCAAAATAGGCCATTGCGTTTCTAAAGCTTGTTCCTGACGAGGAGTTAATCGCCCTTGACGACGAACAAAACTACGCACGCGTCTTAAAGCGCGCCCCTCTTCATTGAATTCCGGTGAAATTACATTCTTGATCATGTCTAAATTCTATCAGTCGTTAGGCCAATTATTTACATAAACCGTTATAATATCGCTATGATATAAACTCTAGCGACATTATCCAAAGACGCTAAGTTTAGCAAGAGTCACCCTTATAAGCATCACCCAATAAGATAAATATTGAGAGCGTTTACAGTTTATTCTCTCTATGATGCAATCTTGTCCTTAATAGAATATGAGTTTATAAAATAAAACATGATGGAAGCACTGCAATTTTCGCAAGCTGTACTGGGCTGGTATCACAAATACGGTCGTAAAACACTACCTTGGCAACAAGAAAAAACGCCTTACCACGTTTGGCTTTCAGAGGTGATGCTACAACAAACGCAAGTGGCAACGGTTATTCCGTATTTTGAGCGTTTTATTACACATTTTCCTGATGTGCAAGCGCTTGCAAATGCACCGCTTGATGAAGTTCTTCATTTATGGACAGGCCTTGGTTATTACGCAAGAGCAAGAAATTTGCATAAAGCGGCACAACACATTGTAGATAAACACCAAGGCCACTTTCCTGATACCTTTGAGGACGTTTGTGCCTTGCCTGGTGTGGGCCGTTCTACTGCTGGTGCTATTTTATCACTATCACTCAAAAAACATTATCCTATTCTTGATGGCAATGTAAAAAGAGTATTAGCACGTTGCTATGCCGTTGAAGGCTGGCCTGGTAAAAAAGAAGTCGAAAATAAATTGTGGGAAATCAGCGAAAAAGTCACTCCAGCTGAAGATGTTGAATATTTTAATCAAGCAATGATGGATTTAGGAGCCATAGTTTGTACTAGAAGCAAACCTAAATGTGAACTATGTCCATTAAATAGTGGTTGTATCGCTTATGCCCAAGGTTCTTGGAGTGACTATCCTGGGAAAAAACCTAAAAAGACTATACCAGAAAAAACAACTTATTTTCTTATTTTACAATATGATAATCTTGTGTGGTTAGATAAGAGGCCACCATCAGGAATATGGGGGGGATTGTTTTCTTTCCCTCAATTTGAAACAAAAATGCTTTTAGAACAATGGTTAACTGAGCATGGCCTGAATAAAAATGAAACTGAACAATTAATTTCATTTAGGCATACTTTTAGTCATTTTCATTTAGATATTGTGCCAATTTGTGTAAAACTCTCAACGTTTTCCTCTATGATGGAGGAGCAAAAAGGACTTTGGTATAACTTACAGTCACCTGCGAGCATTGGACTTGCAGCACCTGTAGAGAATTTACTTAGACAATTAGCCTAAGCTAATGCCTGCGATACTGAGGATTTATTATGAGCAGAACTATTTTTTGTACTTTTCTCAATCAAGAAGCTGATGGACTTGACTTTCAACTCTATCCTGGTGAACTTGGCAAACGCATTTTCAATGAAATATCAAAAGAGGCATGGGCACAATGGATGAGCAAACAAACCATGCTTATCAACGAGAAAAAACTCAATACAATGAACCCTGATGATAGAAAATTACTAGAACAAGAGATGGTTCGATTTTTATTTGAAGGCCATGATGTCCAAGTTGATGGCTACACACCTCCTGAAAAATAATTCATCTATTTCCAGAGCCATTAAGGCTCTGGTTTTCTATTCACCAGAGCGATGCAATTGACCATGAAAAAAATTCTTTTCTTGCTTATTATCGCCCCCCTACTTATTTCATGTAGT
This sequence comes from Proteus myxofaciens ATCC 19692, assembly GCF_001654855.1. Classification (GTDB taxonomy): domain Bacteria; phylum Pseudomonadota; class Gammaproteobacteria; order Enterobacterales; family Enterobacteriaceae; genus Proteus; species Proteus myxofaciens. The sequence goes on along the minus strand of NZ_LXEN01000119.1, from coordinate 1,226 downwards.
AGTAAGCAATCAAAAACATTTGAACCTGATTACACCAAAGACACCAATGCATTCGATATTCTTATGGGGCAATTTGCCAACAATATTGAAATGATCTGGGGTATGAAAGAAGTATTAATCGCAGGCCCTAAAGATTACGTAAAATATACAGACTCCTACAAAACACGTAGCCATATTAATTTTGATGCAGGAACAATAACAATTGAGACGTTAGGTGGAGACGCACCTCAATATCAATTGCATAAAGCTATTGTAACTACATTATTAATGGGTGAAGATCCTGGCTCTATCGATCTTTATTCTGATGTAAATAATATACCTCACAGTACAGAACCATTCTTATTAGGCCAGGTTGTTGATAACACAGGCCAACCTATTCGCTGGGAATGGCGTGCAAATAAATTTGCAGATTATCTGATTGAGAGCAAATTGAAAAAACGTCAATCAGGCGTTAATACCATCTGGTATGTCACTATTAATCTCGTCCCTAACCACCTTGATCAACGTGCACATAAGTATCTACCATACGTTCAAAAAGCAGCCGCTAAATATGGCGTAGAGACTTCGCTGATTCTTGCAATTATGCAAATTGAGTCAAGTTTTAACCCTTACGCTGTCAGTAGCTCCGATGCGTTAGGCCTAATGCAAATTATGCCAGCAACAGCAGGACGTGATGTATTTAAAATGCAAGGTAAATCAGGACAACCAAGCCGTAGTTATTTATTTGATCCTGCTAATAATATTGATGTAGGTACTGCCTATATTTCTATATTACAAAATAGCTATTTAGGTGATATTAAAGATCCTATCTCACGTCGCTATGCTGTCATACAAGCTTATAATGGTGGTGCTGGTAGTGTATTGCGTGTTTTTCATAATGATAGAAAGAAAGCTGCACTCATGATTAATAAACTGGAAGCTGCCGAGGTTTATACAACGCTACGCAATAAACATCCAGCAGATCAATCACGCCGTTATCTTGAAAAAGTCAGTACAGCACAGCGTAATTATCGCTAATTGCTCATTGTACCAAAAATAAAGCTTATCCAAAGAAATTTGGATAAGCTTTTTATTGACCTAACTATATTCACCTAACTATTTGAGTCCAAGTTTTCTGATAAAAACCAATATTTTTTATAGATATTTTTATCATTTATAGATAAATAAACAAAAATATTGTGTTTTATTAACCGATAAGTTTAAAAAAACAGCAATCAAACAGTTTT
>NZ_LXEN01000118.1 GCF_001654855.1 Proteus myxofaciens ATCC 19692 | reverse complement strand
TTTTATTAACCGATAAGTTTAAAAAAACAGCAATCAAACAGTTTTGTGATAAATAACGTTGACGAGCAAGGTAAGATCGGGTTTAATACGCCCCGTTGCCCGGATAGCTCAGTCGGTAGAGCAGGGGATTGAAAATCCCCGTGTCCTTGGTTCGATTCCGAGTCCGGGCACCACTTCAATCTTGTTAAGCAGTTAGTTAGATAACTGAAAAAACAAACAAAAGTAAAATAAACATAAATTAATGCAGATTAACTGTAATTGAAATTTAGTTAAATGCTTTTGATAAGACAGACTTGTTTACGCAAGGCTGTTTTTTTTAATCTAACTTTCCTACTTAGCGACTACTCAATCTCAACATCCCCTCTTTTTATCTCATCATATCAGATTTAAATTTACGGATTACATTGTGAGTTATTTTCTTTTCTAGTAATACCATCTAGTAATTATTATTTTATAAATAGAATATTAATTATTAAAATAGTAAAATAAAAAATACCAAATAAATAAGTAAAATATACCAATATAATAAGTAAAATATACTCAAAAAACCGTTAAAAAAAATAACATATTTATTAGATTGTAAAAAATGAAGAAAAAAAACTTTATAATTAACACATAATAAATATTCATTATATTTGTAAAAAAAAACGTATAAAAATAAACATAATACTATCCTTACCAATAATAAGTGTAAATGAGTTATATAATTTAAAGAAAAACAAAAAAAGTATTAATAGAACATCTTATTTTTAATAATTAGTTACAGATAATCATCCATGGAAATATAATAAGCTTGCTCTTATATATTCTTATGCCTAGACTAAAACACGTTAAATAATATTTATTTATCATTCTAAAAAATTAATTATTAAATAAGGTAGTCAATATGAAAAAGTCTTTATTAGCAATTTGCTTTGCTGCTATTTCTGCGACATCTGTATCTGCAATAGCAAATAATGCAGGTAGTGGTACTATTACATTTAAAGGAACAATAAACTCAGGTGCATGTACAATTGCACCTATGGATTTAAATAAAGAAGTATCATTAGGTAATATTAATGCCGATAACTTGAAAGTATCTGGAAATACTGGGCCACAAAGTAATTTTGAGCTCAAATTAAATGATTGTAAATTAGATACTGGTGAGCCTGATGAGCAATATTCTAAAGTAGAAATTACATTCTCAGGTAAAGCTGATAATACTGATGCCTCGTTATGGGCAAATAGTGGTTCTGCATCAAATGTCGCAGTTGCTTTCTTTGATAGCAATGGTGATGCAATTAAACCAGGAACAAAATTGGAACAAGTTTTAAAATCACCAGATACTAGCGTTTTATTATCAGCAAAAGCGCAAGCTACAGGACAAGCCACTTCAGGTGATATTACAGCTGTAGCAAATTACGTTTTAAGTTATCAATAAAATTCAATTTTTAATAATAATTATTAAATAATTAATAAATTTATTTTATTCATTATATATTGGTCTATCTAAGTTTAGATAGACCTTATTTAGAGGTTTATAGCATCATGTTAATTAATAAAAAAAACTTCAGCTATATAATACCTCTTTTAATATTCTCATCATTTATACATGCAGATACATTTAATATTAATGCCCTATATTTATCAGATCACGACAACATTGATTTAAGTCATTTTGAAAAAAACGACTTAACAGAAGGACTATATATTGTTGATATTGAGTTAAATGGTAAAAAAATCATTCGAGGGAAAGAAATTGAATTTATTGATAAAGATGATTTAATTATTCCTTGCATTACACCTAAAATAATAAGTTATTTACCATTAACAAAAGAAGCCTTAGATAAAATACTATCTAATGCCGATGTTGAATGTATAGATATAAAAAATTTAGATAAAAATGTTGCTATTGAATTCAATGACTCGGATCAAATACTATCAATTTCAATTCCACAAAAGTATTTAGAATACTCCCAAATTAATTGGATCGCGCCTGAATTTAGAAATAATGGAATTCCTGGGATAATACTAGATTATAATATTACAAATAGCTATTATCGTGCAAAAAATCAAGATACGCGTAATAATCTCAGTATATATGGAAATTTGGGAGCAAATATATCTGCATGGAGGTTCCGTGGCAATTATCAATATAGAAATGAGCTTATAAATAATACTTCAGCTCAAAATAATGGGAAACTAAAATGGGAACAAATTTATGCATTCCGCGATATAGCAAAAATATCAGCAAAATTATTTCTTGGAGAAATACAGCTAAAAACAGATTTATTTGATTCTGTTCGCTTCAAGGGGATTAGCCTGTATACCGATGAAAGCATGATGCCTCCAAATTTACGTGGTTATGCACCACAAATTACAGGTGTTGCAACAAGTAATGCAACGGTTACCCTATCTCAAAATAATCGTATTATCCAGCAGATAAAAGTACCTGCTGGACCTTTTATCATTAAAGATCTTAGTCAGTCAGTTACTGGAACTATTGATGTCACCATTTCTGAAGACAATGGAAGTGAAAGAAAATTTCAAGTGACCACAACTAATATTCCATTTTTAACTCGTAAAGGTGAGTTTCGTTATAAATTAAATGCAGGTCAACTTTCGCCAAATGGTAGTGATATAAATGATAAATTTATTTCTCTTGAAGGTTCAGTTGGTGTTTTAAATAATACCTCTTTATTTAGTGGCGTATTAAGTACACAAAATAAAGAATATCAAGCTATTAATATAGGTATTGGACAAAACTTGACTAAATTTGGTGCCCTTTCATTTGATATTACTCATTCAAAACTTAATTTATCAAATTCTCAAAAAGAAAACGGGAATAGTTTTCGTATCAACTATGCGAAAGACGTACCATCGATTAATGGTCAAATAACACTGATGGGATATCGTTTTGCAGATCGTCAATTTAATTCATTATTAAACTTTATTGAACAAAAACAAACTGACGATAATGTTCTATATAATGATAAAGACAAACATATTATTTCATTATCTTATAGTCAGCAATTGCCTTTTTTTGATACAAGTGTGAGTATAACTGGCTCACAACATACTTATTGGAATGGTGGGCGTAATAATTATGCAAGCATTGCATTTAATAAATACTTTAATAGTGGGTTATTAAAAAACAGCTCAATATCGCTATCATTTAATCAGTCAAAATCTCGTCAAAATAAAACTGATAATCAAGTTTATTTGGCTTTTAATAAACGTTTTGAGGATAACAATAATGCTATGATTTCCTATTTTGGTTCTCACAATAGTCAGAATAATAAATATACCAATAACTTGAACTATAGTGATAGGTTTGACCAAAAGACAAATTATAATATTGGAGCCTCGACAAGTGATAATTTATCGAATAAAAGCATTAATGCGTATTTGTCACATGATGGTGATGCAGGACAATTACAAATTAGTGGTGCATTTAGTGATGATATAAAATCAGGAAGTGCCATGCTAAATGGATCAATGACATTAACATCACATGGTTTATCGATTCATCCTCAAGTATATCGTGATCAATCACGTTTATTAGTTGGTATTCCTAATGTAAAAGGTGTATCTATTGATAATGGTAACGCAACTACTAATAGTTTTGGTATTGCAACTTTAAATAATGTTCCCAGTTATTATCGGATGGAATATGCAGTTGATATTAACGAATTACCTAAAAATGTTAATATTCAAGATAACATCATTGAAACAGCATTAACAGATGGCGCAATTGGCTATATTGAACTGGATGCCGATATAGGAATATCTTTAATAAGTAGAATTAAATTGAAAGATGGTCAATATCCACCTTTTGGTGCAACTGTTTACAATATAACAAGAGAAAAAACCGCGGGCATAATAGCAGAAAAAGGCTCTGTTTATCTTGTTGGATTAAATAATGACGATAAACTTAACGTTAAATGGGGAGATAATATTTGTACTTTCACTGCTAATTCGTTACTAGAGCAAAAAGATAAGCATATAGCTATATGCCAGTAATCTATTTTTATTTGAGGACATAAAATGAAAAAGAAATTTATAACTTTTTTTACGCTATTATTATTATCAACTTCATCATATGCGACTCTTAATATTGATAGAACACGAATAATTTATAATGGTGAAAATAATGGAACTAGCGTTACTATCGTTAATCAAGATGAAGTGTCTGCATTTTTAGCTCAAACTTGGATAGAAACTGCTGATGGAAAAAAATTAGAACACTCATTAGTTGCTTTACCTTTTTTACAAAAAATCAATCCAGGACAAAAGAAACAAATAAAAATTTCACAACTTGATTCTCAAAATATGTTATTAAATGATAGAGAAACATTACTTTATTTCAATTTATTAGGAATACCACCACAAAGTAAAGAAAAAAATGTCGTACAATTTACTATTCAATCTAAATTGAAATTATTTTATCGACCTAAAGGGATTTCTTATACAAAAAAAATGGGAAATGACTTTCAACAAGATTTAATTATCAATAAATTAGATAATAAAATTACATTAGATAATCCAACTCCATACAATATTATTGTTGTAAATATAAACAATAGTACTGAAAAAGATAAAAACTTTAACGAAATAGTCGTTCCACCCTTCAGCCAAAGCATAGTAAGAGTGAATTCCTCAATAAAAAATAATGTCATGCTTGGCTACATTGATGATTTTGGTTCATTAAAATTTAGTCAATATAATTGCAAAAATTCACAAACTTGCGAATTGATCATAAATAAAATTTAAGTTTTAGGAAAAAAGCATGATAAAATATTTATTAAAAATATACTTGTTTACCATTTTTTTATTTTTTTCTCTTTCATCTAATGTATTAGCTCATAAATATTGTTCAGGCCCTAATGGAACAAATGATTTTGCTCCACTTTCAATAACACCAATTAATATTTCAATGGATTCCTCTAATGAGATATTAGCTAAGATCACCACAACCCCAATAACGTGGAACTGTAACTTTTCTAATGTAAATTCCGCCGAAGATAGAACACTTAAATTTTTGATTGTAATTCCCGCAAATATACAAAATTTAATTGATAATTCCGGCATAGATTTTGCTATGAATAGTAATGTATACAATTACGATGAAATTAATTTAACAAAAGTAAATAATAATTATTCAATAAACTTAGCACGTTGGGATAAAAAACAAATCACCATGGCGAGTATGTTTACTTATACGCTAAAAAGGAACGCAAAAGAATTAAGATCATTTGAAACCGGTGATTTTACTATTGGTAATCACTATACAGGAAATAATGGAAAGATTTCGGATAATATGTTATTGCCTGTACTTGGGGCAAATATTAAAGCTGAAAGAGTTAATTTATGTCCAAATCCTTCTGTTAGTATGAATAACAAAACAGTTGATTTTAATATACTCAATGCAAAAGATTTTATTGCTGGAAATACAGTTAAAGATAATTTTAATTTAAATGTCAATGTGCCCCAAGATTGTGAAACGGGTCTAGATATTAGTGTTACATTTAATAGTAGTAATGGAACTCTTGTTAATAAAAAATACCTGTTATTAGATAATGGATTACAAGCGACTATTACTGATAATGACCTTAACCAAGAAATTGAATTTGGTGTTCCTTATAGAAAAGGCATTATCACAACACAAAAGCCTGGTAATTTTAACTATAATGTAGAACTTTCCAGAGAAAGTGGAAAAAACTTAACAGCTGGTGAATTTAGTAAAACTGTTAATGTGCTATTTACCTACCAGTAAATTTGCATATAATCAAAAAATAAAAATTTATTTATAGATCAATATTATTAATGTATTGATCTATCTTTTTAAGATAAAATTTTATTATTTCACGAATTTAATCACGCTAAAACATAAGAAATATATGTTGATGTTTTTATTATCAATAACTATAAAACTATGCTCTAT